>NZ_JAYGIA010000067.1:0-61984 GCF_034931165.1 Synechococcus sp. BA-124 BA4
AGGGTTCATAATGGATCAATGGAGCTGCGCAATCAGCTTCCAAGCAGTCATCCCCTGACTGCTCCTGTTCACCCTCCGGAGAGGGTCACAGGACCTCCTGAGTTACACCACTCGGAGGGGCGCTACCTCTTTGGATGTGCCTGGTTGCCACTGGTTGTGTTCCGAGCCTGCAACGAGTTGGATCTCTTGGCCGAAGCCTTCTCTCTGTACTGCTGTTGCACGATCGGTGCTTGGTCATGTGTTCGCATTGGCGAGACTGACCAGCCGACATGGAGTGGTTTCGTTCGTCTGGCCTGTGCTTGGCGTGTTCGTTCGTTTCAGCAGGTTGTCCAGCCAGTGATTGCATGGGCCGCTGGGCTGACTGAAACCGGCCGCCCAGAGGCCTGGACAGGCTGCTCTGAGCCCTCGAGAGGGCTCATGGTGCAGGCTTGCCAGCAGGCTTGGCTGTGGTGGGGCTGGCTTTCGGTTTTCTGGTGGCCCCAGGCTGGGCCGGGGCTTCCGTGGTGGTGTTCGGAACAGGCCGGGCATTGGCGCAGAGATTGGCCACCATCTGGTCTTCGCCGCCTGTGGTTGCCGATTCCTCCACGCTCAGCGGCAGCCGCCATGACTCCCACTCGGCATCGGCAACCTGGCGGCTGATGCGCAGGCTCGGGCAGAAGACCGCCACGTTGCCTGTGACCGGCGGGTCACCGCAGCGGTAGGAGGTGGTGCGTACCCCCTTCCCACTCAGGCGCCAGGAGGTCCAGTCGTACTGGCAGGAGCCGAAGCTGCGCCAGCGGGGGGCCTTCAGCTTGCGGATCTTCTCCAGCAACTCCTTCTCCTTGGCTGTCGGAGCATCAGAGGCTTCAGGAACGACGGTTTTGGCCGGCGTTTCCGGAGTTGCGGTATCCGCAGCATCGCCCTGTCGGGGCGCCGCCTCCTGGGCCTGGGCACGGCCCAGGTCCGCGAACGGCAGCAGCGCCACCAGCACGGCACTGATCAGGCAGGGAGCTCCCATGGTCATGCGTTCAGGCCTGAGGTTCATGCTCATCAGCCTCCAACAGCCTGGTCAGGCTGACAAGCCTGGCGATGAGAGCAGTCTATTTCGCCTCCTTCTTCTGCAGATGCTCACGTCGCAGCAGAGTGAAGAGATAATCAGGTGCCTTGTACATGCTCGGCAGGCAATTGTGCAGTGTCTCCAGTCGACTCCAGCACACGGTTCGTTGAATTTCCTGCGAGGTTCTCTCCTCCATGATCAACATTTTCATGGCTTTGCAATAGAGGTGATAGTTCGCCTCAAGCTCGCCGACCGTCAGGGAGGCTGCTTCAGTCATGGCCATTCAGAACCGGTTGTTTCAGTGGAATTGGATCGTTCGGATCCTGGTCTGGACGCTGGGTTGATCAGAACATCCGTGACACGAGACCGATTCGGCATTCAGCGGCTCACGGATACAGACCACCCTAAGCCTCCGTTGGGGGCTGTGTGATCGCTGCCCTCGACCCATCCAGCCGCTGGAGTCAAGAAGGAGCTTCTCACCAGTCTCTGGTAGGACTGTCACAACCATTGGATGTTCAAGTTGCCGATAGTTGAAAGATATCGTCACCAGTGTTAGCCGAAATCAGCTCGATTGCTGAGGGGAAATACCTAGTTCGGCGCGTTTCCGCCTTCTTCGCCAGACTTGGAGCTCTGATCCGCACTGCCATGGAACTGAGCGACGAGCGCTGCGTGCCCTGCCGCGATGGGGCCCCCACCCTCACAACCAGGGAGCTGGAGGAGCTTCTGCCCAGCCTGGACGGCTGGCAGGTGGTCGACCACCACCATCTCCACAAAGGCTGGTCGTTTGCCGATTTCCAATCGGCGCTCGACTGGATCAACCGGGCCGGAGCGGTCTGCGAGGCGGCCGGTCACCATGCCGATTTCTCCCTGGGCTGGGGCCGTGCCGAGGCTGACATCTACACCCACAAGGTGAATGGCCTGACCCGGGCGGATGTGGTGCTGGCCGCCAAGCTCGATGCCATCGACACCACGCCGGCCTCCACCGCTGGGGACCATGCCGCTGGCTAGCCGCGTCCTTCTTCCGGGTCCGAGACCTTGAGGACGATGGTGTAGCTCAGCTCGGAGCCCACGTCGGTGCCCCGGTACGTGCCCGTGGTGGGTGCTGCCATCAGGTGGTCGGGCGATGCCGCCAGGGCGACATGGCCGTCGGCCACCGCCAGCCCCAGGCTTGGGTCGTAGCCACGCCAGCCACCGCCCGGGAGATAAACCTCGGCCCAGGCATGCAGTTCGTGCTCGCTCACCTCAGGCGGGTGATGCATGGAGTAGCCACTCACAAACCGTGCTGCCAGCCCCTGGCTGCGGCAGGCCGTCACGTAGAGCATCGCCGTGTCACGGCAGGCGCCGCAGCGGCTGGAGAGGGTGTCCTCCGGGCTGAGTGGCTCGCCGTCCAGCCGGCCGATGTGGTGGAAGCCATGATGAATGTCATCGGCCAGTCGCGTCAGAAAGTCAGGGGTGGAATGCTCCACCTGGGCGGCTATCGCCGCCGCCCAGGTGCCCACGGGGCTGGAACCGGGATCGCCGCTTGCCGGCTCGGAGCGGCTGGGAGCCAGGGAGACCGCTTCGGCGGCGGGGTAAGCCGCCGGCAGCCGCTGCGCCTGGGGGTGGGTGAGGATCCAGTCGAAGGGATTGCAGCGCAGGGTCTCCACCACGGAGTGCACCTGAAGGTGCAGGTGCTCACGCTTGTCGCTGAACCAGAGCACTCTGGCGTCGGTGCCATCGGGTTCGATGATCAGGCTGTGACCCGCCGGAGCCTCCGACACGGTCAGGTCATGGGAGATCAGCCGCTGGGTCACATCCTGGCGGGGACTGAGCCGCACGGTCATCGGCTCGAGGAACACCGGCCGCTCATAGCGGAACCGGATGGAGTGGTGGATCTCAAACAGCATGCCTGTGGTTGCGCGGGCTTAGGTTTCCGCGCTTCCAGGGATGATGCCAGCCCTGGGCCGGATCCTGCCGTGTGGGATCAGCGGCGGCCGAGCAGGTCCTCCCAGCTCGGGGGGGCCTGGTGCTGGGAGCCTGGGGTCTTGTGGCCGCCTCGCTGGCCTGCGGCACTCCTGGTGGGCCGGTCAGTGGACGGGAGACCCGCCGGGGAAAAGGTGATGGTCATGGGAAAACAGGTGTGATCTGGATATGGTTTCTGCACCGGGCTGCACCCGCAGATCCTGGGGGACCGTTGTGGCGGATGGCGCTGGGAACCTGATGGCCGCCCCGGGAAGCGAAGGGGCTGACACGGTGCTGGATCAGGCTCTGTGCGAGCTGCGCGGCCCGCCGGCTTCAGCCTGACCCAATCAATCTAGCTCCACAAGGCGGTCAGTCGCTGGCGCCGTCGCATGCCGTCATGGTCTGAGCATGGAGGCAACCTGGTTGCGGCCATTGGTCTTGGCCAGCTCCAGGGCCCTTTCAGCCCGTTGCATCAGGTCGCCGAAGCAGGTGTCGTCGTGGGAGAGCGCCGACACTCCGCCGCTGATGCTCAGGTGATAGCCGGAGTCGGAGAACACGCCAGTCATGCGGCTGGTGGCGTTGCGGATCTGCTCGGCCATCTGCAGGGCCTCCTCGCCTCCCTGGCCGATCAGCAGGATCACGAACTCCTCATCACCGAGGCGGGCGATGAAATCCTGTTCACGCAGAAACCCCTTGCAGAGACGACTGAAATCGAGCAGCACCTGGTCGCCGGCGGGATGTCCCCAGCGGTTGTTGATCTGACGGAAGTTATCGATGTCGAGACAGATCAGGGCCATGGGTTCATCGGCCTTGCGGGCCTGATCCATCTCCCGTTGCCCAACACTGAACAGTGCGCCGCGGTTGGAGAGCCCCGTCACGGGACAGAGGCTCGAGTCGTGGCGCCATTCGATTTCGCGCATCACCAGGTCGGCCAGCATGCGCAACTGCTGCTTCTGCTCCGGGCTGAACTCCCTGGGTTTCTGATCGATCACGCACAGCGTGCCCAGGTTGTGACCGTCCTTGGTGCGCAGGGGAGCCCCGGCGTAAAAGCGGATTCCTGGTGGGGAGAGCACAAGGGGGTTGCTGCTGAAGCGTCCGTCCTGCAAGGCATCGGGCACCACCATCACCTCGTCACTGGCGATGGTGTGGGCGCAGAAGGCCACCTCCCGCGGGGTCTCGGTCACCTCCAGACCCTTCCTCGAGAGGAACCACTGCCGGTCGTGATCCACCAGGGAGATCAGGGCGATGGGCATGTCGAAGATGGCGCTCGCCAGTTTGGCGATCCGATCGAAATGGTGATCACCGGCATGATCGAGCAGTTGATGACGTTGCAGTTCCCTCAGGCGCAGGGCCTCATCGGCGGGGACCGGGTAGGAGCGGGCCGACGGATCGCCTGAGGTCTCGTTCATGTCGTCCGTGTCAGCCCGCAACCCTGATGGCAATGTAGGCAGAACCGATTCACCGGGTCCTTGCGGGCCCCCCGGGCTGCATCCCTAGGATCCGGTCCTGACATGGTGCGGGCTGGAGCTCAGGCACGGGCATGGCCCAGGCAATCCCGATCTCGGCAGCAGGTCTGATGCTGTTCGTTCTGGCCCATGGACTGGGAGCCAGCCTGGCGCTGGTCGATCCGGCCGCCTTCGAGCGCTACGCCACGGCCCTGCATCACGCTTGGTGGTTGCCGCCCCTGGAGCTCAGCCTGGCGCTGGTCGCCCTCATCCACCTGAGCCTCACGCTCCAGCGCGTGATCATCAACCGGCGGGCCCGGGGTGCGGTTCCCTATGACCAGTGGCGCAGCCGGCGTTCTCAGCCCCTGGCAGCTCTGGCTGGCCGCTGGTCCCCATTCAGCGGAGCCGTGCTGTTGCTGTTCCTGGCTGTCCATCTTGCCCAGCTGCGCTGGCCAAGGCCTGGGGATGGGCTCGAGCGGCAGGCCCTGACTCTGGCGCTCGCCTCCCCCTGGGCCCTGGTGCTCTACGTCCTGGCGGGGGTGGCCCTGGGTCTGCATCTGCTCCATGGTGCCGAGAGCCTGGCCCGCAGTCTCGGCTGGCTGGATGAGAGCAACGCCATGGGGCTGCGCCTGGCCGGCCGTGCCTTGGCTGCCGTGATCGGCGGAGGCTTTGCCCTGCTGCCGCTGGCGCTGCGGGCCACAGGACCCCTGGCCGGGGCTGGGTTCTGATGCGGCTTGAACCCCGGCTGCCGACGGGCCCGGTGGCTGACGCCTGGGGCCGGCGCCGTCAGGAGTTGGCCCAGATCGCGCCCGCCAACCGCCGCCGGTACCGGGTGCTGGTGGTGGGCAGTGGCCTGGCGGGCGCGGCCGCCGCCGCCAGCCTTGCCGAGCAGGGCTATCGGGTGAGGGTGCTCACCTACCACGACAGTCCCAGACGGGCTCATTCCGTGGCCGCCCAGGGGGGTATCAATGCTGCCCGGAACTATCAGAACGACGGCGACAGTGTCGATCGATTGTTCCGGGATACGGTGCGCGGCGGTGATTTCCGCGCCCGTGAGCTGGGCTGCCACCGGCTGGCGGAGATCAGCGGCTCGATCATCGATCAGTGCGTGGCCCTGGGGGTCCCCTTCGCCCGTGAGTATGGCGGCACCCTCTCCAACCGCAGCTTCGGCGGCTCCCAGGTGAGCCGCACCTTCTACGCCCGTGGTCAGACGGGCCAGCAGCTCCTCTACGGCGTGGTCCAGGCCCTGTTGCGGCAGGTGGAGGCCGGGCGGGTGGAGCTCTGCCCCCAGCGGGATGTGCTCGATCTGATCAGCCTCGATGGTGTGGCCCGTGGAGCCATCTGCCGCCACCGGCTCAGCGGCGCCCTCGAGACCCACACGGCCGATGCCGTGCTGCTGGCCAGCGGTGGGTACAGCAACGTGTTCCACCGCTCCACCAACGCGGTGCGCTCCAACGCCAGTGCCCTCTGGCGCTGCCACCGCCGCGGTGCCCTGATGGCGAACCCCTGCTTCACCCAGATTCACCCCACCTGCATCCCCAGCGGCGATCCCGACCAGAGCAAGCTCACCTTGATGAGCGAGAGCCTGCGCAACGACGGGCGGGTCTGGCTGCCGCGGCGGGCCGGGGACCACCGCACCCCCGATCAGGTGCCGGAGGTGGAGCGGGATTATTTCCTCGAGCGGCTCTATCCCAGCTACGGCAACCTGGTGCCCCGCGATGTGGCCTCCAGACGCGCCCGTGAGCTCTGTGGGGCCGGCCATGGGGTCGGGCCTGCCGGCCGCTCGATCTATCTGGATTTCGAGGAGGCGATCGAACGGGAGGGCCGCGGGGTGATCCAAGCCCGCTACGGCAACCTCTTCTCGATGTACGAGCGCATCACCGGAGTCGACCCCTACCGGGAACCGATGCGCATCTACCCCGCTCCCCACTACACGATGGGTGGGCTTTGGGTCGACTACCACCTGATGAGCACGATCCCGGGGCTGTTCGTGCTCGGCGAGGCGAACTTCTCCGAGCACGGTGCCAACCGGCTCGGGGCCAGTGCCCTGATGCAGGGCCTGGCCGATGGGCTGTTCATCGCCCCGGCCACCGTGCCGGCCTGGCTGGCTGAGCATCCACACCCCGCGCTGCCCCACCATCACCCCGCCTGCCGCGACGCCGTGGAGGGCGTGCGCCAGCGCATCGCCGGCCTGCGGGCCATCGGAGGTAGCAGGCTGGCGGTGGACCTGCGGCGCCTGCTGGGGGGCCTGCTGATCGAGAGCTGCGGTATCAGCCGCTCGGCGGCTGGCCTGCGATCTGGCCTGGAGGGAGTGGCGGCCCTGCGCGCAAGCTTCGATCAGGACCTGCGGCTCCCCGATCCCGAAACACCACTGGATCCCGAGCTGGAAAGGGCCCTCCAGCTGGAGGATTACCTCGAGCTGGCCGAGCTGATGCTGCGCGATGCCCTGGCGCGGGAGGAGTCGTGTGGCGCCCATTTCCGCGAGGAGCACCAGAGCGAGAGCGGCGAAGCCCTGCGCCGTGACGCCGGGTTCAGCCACATCGCCGCCTGGGAATGGCGGTCTGATGGCGCACCCATCCGCCACCAGGAACCCCTTCACTTCCGTGCGATCAGCCCCACGGCCAGGAGTTACCGATGAGCAGCTCCTCAAGCCTCAGCCTCACCCTGCGGATCTGGCGTCAGCGCCAGGATGAGCCCAGGGGTCGCTTTCTCGACCACCACCTCACAGGCCTGAGTCCCGATCTTTCCCTGCTGGAGGCCCTTGATCGGCTCAACCAGCAGCTGCTGCTGGAGGGTGAGCGGCCGGTGAGCTTCGATCACGACTGCCGAGAGGGCATCTGCGGCTCCTGTGGATTTCTGATCAACGGGCAGGCCCATGGCCTCCGCAGTGGCACCACCGTCTGCCAGCTCTACCTGCGCGAGTTCAGCGATGGCCAGACCCTCACCCTCGAGCCCTGGCGGGCCCGTGCCTTCCCCCCGATCCAGGATCTGGTCGTGGACCGTTCCGCCCTCGATCGGCTGCTGATGGCCGGAGGCTATGTGTCGGTGAACATCGGCAGCGCCCCGGAGGCCAATGTCCTGCCGGTGGGGCGGGACCTGGCGGAACAGGCGTTCGAGGCCGCCAGCTGCATCGGTTGCGGAGCCTGCGTGGCGGCCTGCCCGAATGCCTCCGCCAGCCTGTTCGTGGCGGCCAAGCTCGCCCACCTCGAGCTTCTGCCCCAGGGCCAGCCGGAAGCCTCCCGGCGCTCCAGGCGGATGCGCGAGCAGATGGATGCGGAAGGCTTCGGAGTCTGCGGCAACCAGCTGGAGTGCTCGGCGGTCTGCCCGAAGGAGATTCCCTCCAGACTGATCAGCCGCATGAACCATCAGGCCATGGCTTGAGAGACCAGGGGGTGGCCTGCACTGCCATGCTGGCCCAGGGGCAGGCGCCATGAGCTTTTTCGTCAAACTCACCGAAGCGATGGCGAGCCGCCAGTCGCTGCTGATCACCGGCTTGGATCCCAATCCGGAGATGCTGCAGACCTGGACGCGCCACAACGCCGGCAGCGGGTCCTTCCTGGCCCAGGCCCGCCGCTGGATCAAGGCGGTGATCGAGGCCACCTCCGACAGCGTCTGCGCCTACAAGCCGAGCCTGGGCTTCTACCAGGCCCTCGGGCCGATCGGCCTCGAGTTGCTGCGCGAAGTGCGCGAACTGGTGCCGCTGGAGCTGCCGCTGATTCTCGATGCCAAGCACGGTGATCTGAACAGCTCCTCGGCCCTGGCTCACTACCTCTTCCGTGACCTCGGCGTGGACGCGGTCACCCTCTCGCCCCTCGCGGGCCAGGACATCGCCGCCCCATTTCTGCTGTATCCCGACCGGGCGGTGGTGCTCACCTGCCACAGCTCCAATCCCGGTGCCCGGGTGGTTCAGCACCATCCCAATGAGGACGATCCGCTTTACATCACGATCGTGCGGGAGACCCAGCTCTGGGGGACTCCGGAGCACCTGTTGCTGGAGGTGGGAACCAGCGATCCGGCCGTGCTGGCGAGGGTGCGGCGCGAAGCCCCGGAGCGTTTCCTGATCCTGCGCAGCCTCTGGGGCGAGGAAGAGCGGCTGGAGGCCTTGCTTCAGGCGGGTCTCAACGCTTCAGCTGACGGGCTGCTGCTGCCCCTGCCCCAGCATCTGCTGGTGGAGGAGGGCATGGCGGCCGGAACCCGGGCGCTCCGCCAGCAGATCGAAACCATGCGGGCCAACTGGGATGGGGGAACGGCCGACCGATGCGATCTCTGGCTGCCGGCACCCCGTACTGGATCAGCGGCGGCGGCACAGGCAGCATCGTCCGATGGTCTGCTCGATGTCGAGAGCCTCGAGCAGGGGCGGCTCGAGGATCAGCGCCTGGAGGACCTGCGGCTCGATGAGCTGCTGGTGGACCTGTTCGATATCGGTTGCCTGCTCTTCGGGGAGTACGTGCAGGCCTCCGGAGCTGTCTTCAATTACTACATCGACCTGCGCCGGATCATCTCCGATCCGAACCTGTTCCACCGGGTGCTGCACGCTTACGCTCAGCCGCTGGCCCAGCTGCGGTTCGATCGGATCGCCGGAATTCCCTATGGATCCCTCCCCACCGCCACGGGGCTGTCGCTGCAGCTTCATGTGCCGCTGATCTATCCACGTAAAGAGGTCAAGGCCCATGGAGCCCGCCGCCTGATCGAGGGAGATTTCGAGGAGGGCGAGACCGTTGTCGTCGTCGACGACATCCTGATCACGGGCGGAAGCGTGCTGGAGGGCATCGGCAAGCTGGAGTCATCGGGCCTGAAGGTGCGCGATGTGGTGGTGTTCATCGACCACGGCGGCAACGCATCCAGCCGGCTGGCCTCGGCAGGGTATGCCTGCCACGCGGTGGTGGGTATCCAGCGGATCACCACCGTTCTGCGTGCTGCCGGTCGTCTGAGCCAGGAGCAGGCGGACCTTCTGGCGGCTCACACCTCCGGGCAAGCCCGATCGGATCGTGCGCCAGCACCACGGTCCACCGCCTGAATCCATGGTCCCCGTGTTCAATCACGTCTAATCGGATGCTCATCAACCCCATGGTGGTTCTGGCTCAGGCCGCCACAGCCAATGATCAGGCGACTGTGCTGGACTTCCCACTCCAGGCCCATCTGTTGTTCATCGGCATTCTCTTTCTCGGAACTCTGGCCATCAGCAGGTTCTCCCCGAAGATCGGCATCCCCGCCATCCTCGGGGTCCTGCTGCTGGGCCTGTCGATCAACGTCAACATCCTGGAGATCACCCACGAGCAGGCTTCGACGTTTCAACTGCTCGGTCTGGCGCTGTTGCTGTTCTACGCCGGCCTCAAGACCGACCTGGCCGCGATACGGGGATTTCTCGAGTATGGCGTGGTGCTCGCTGTCGGCGGTGTGGTGGTCTCCTCGTTGATTCTGGGTGGATTGATCTGGCTCCTGGGCTCCCCCTGGGTCGAGTCGCTGTCCTCGGGGATCGAAGTCATTCCGCTTGGGGCCGCCATGCTGATCGCCGCCTGCCTCGGCTCCACCGATGCGGGAGCCACCCTGAGTGTGCTGCGCTCGGTACGTGACAAGGTTCCGCTGAGATTGCAGCACCTGCTGGAGTTCGAATCCTCAGTGAATGACCCGTCAGCCCTGCTGTTCTATGGACTGGTGGTGGGCATCTTCGTGGCCTCGAGCGCCGCTGGAGTCGGCCCCAGCCTGGAGAGCACCGTGCTCACACAGATCAAGATCTTTCTTCAGCAGATCGGCGCAGGCTTGGTGGTGGGCTTTGTGTTCGGCTATCTGGCCCGCTTCGTGATCAATGACCTGGTGGAGGAGCGCTCCCAGTTGCTGGTGGTGGCGATGTCGGTGGCCTTTGTGGTCTACGGTGCGGCAACCCTGCTGGGTGGCTCTGGCTTCATCGCCATCTACGTCACTGGACTGTTTCTCACCAACACAAGATATCGATCTCCCGAGATCAACCACGTCACGATTCAGGAGGTGCTGCTTCCCTTCAACACCATGACGGAGATCACGATATTTCTGGTCTTCGGTCTGCTTGTGTATCCTCCGGATCTGGTCGAGGCGCTGCCGGTTGGGATCCTCTCTGCTCTTGGACTGATGGTCGTGGCGCGTCCGATCAGCGTCTTGATGCTTCAGCCGCTTTCACCCTTCAGTTTCAAGGAGTCGTTGCTGGTCTCCTGGTGCGGGTTGCGGGGAGCCGTGCCACTGGCGCTCTCCTACGACCTCATCGTCGCGATTCCCAGGATCCGAGGCATCGATCCCTTGATTGTCGGGGAGCTCAGCAAGAACGCCGAAAGCATCATCTTCATCGTGGTGGTGGTCAACCTCTTCGTGCAGGGCATCAGCCTGCCGTTCCTGGCCCGCACGCTTGGGCTGAATTCAGCACCTGAGGTGAAATCAGGTCAGCCCACCTAATCAGGGGCGGCCACGATCCTCCAGGGAAGGGTGTCTCCAGCCTGGAAGGGAACCAGCCGCAGGGGAGCGTCGCCCTGCCCCCCCAGCTCGAGATGAGCAGGAACCTCCAGGGGTCGGCGCACCAGCTCGATCGTGGTCTCGTTCAGGGGCAGACCGTAGAAGCGGGCCCCGAAGACCGAGGCGAAGTCTTCCAGACGCTCCAGAGCCCGCTCCTGCTCGAACACCTGGGCGTAGCTCTCGAGTGCATGGGGAGCATTGAAGATGCCGGCGCAGCCACAGGCCGATTCCTTCGCTTCGCGCGAATGGGGGGCGGAATCGGTGCCCAGGAAGAATCTGGGATGTCCTGAGGTGGCGGCCCCACGCAGGGCGATCCGGTGCAGTTCCCGCTTGGCGACTGGCAGGCAGTAGGCATCGGGGCGGAAGCCGCCCTGGAACATGGCGTTGCGGTTGATCTGCAGGTGATGGGGAGTGATCGTGGCTGCCAGCGTCGGAGGCCCCCCCTCAACGAAGGCCACGGCCTCGGCGGTGGTGATGTGCTCGAACACCACCTTCAGCCCCGGATGACGCTTCAGCAGGAGCCGAAGGTGCCGCTCGATGAAGACGGCTTCGCGATCGAACACATCCACGTCGGGGTCGGTCACCTCCCCATGGATCAGCAGCGGCATGCCGATCCGCTCCATCGTCTCCAGCACCGGCGCGATGCGGGTCAGATCGCTCACCCCGGCCTCGGCGTTGGTGGTGGCCCGGGCGGGATAGAGCTTGGCGGCGGTGAAGGATCCCCCGCTGAAGCCCCGTTCCAGCTCACCAGGATCCGTCGTGTCGGTCAGGTAGGCCGTCATCAGTGGCTCGAATCCGGCACCCCCGGCCACTGCCGCGAGGATGCGCTCGCGGTAGGCCTCTGCCGCCGCCGCCGTGGTGATCGGCGGCAGCAGATTGGGCATCACGATCGCCCGCCGGAAGACCCGGGCCGTGCTGGGGGCCACGGCTCGCAGCATTGCCCCGTCGCGCAGGTGCACATGCCAGTCGTCGGGCCGGCGGATCACCAGCCGGTCGGGGAGAGCCGCCATGGAACCGGTGCCGCGCGCAGGCTCTCCATTCTCCGACCCCGCAGGGAGCTCCACACCAGCACCAGCCTCAGAGGTACAGCTCCTCGTGCTGGTAGGAGATGCGCGAGGTGGTGTGGCTGCCGAAGACCGCCGAGAGCAGCAGCAGGATGCCGATCCGGCCCACGAACATCCCCACCATCAGCACAAGCTGGCCCCAGCGGTTCAGCTCGGCGGTGACACCCACATCAAGGCCCACGGTGGCGAAGGCGGAGATGCAGGTGAACAGTTTCTCCAGGAAGCTGAAGGGCTGACCGTCGGTGCCGACCCCGCGGTCGAGACCCAGCACCAGAGCCATCAACAGCACGAACAGCAGTGAGGCGAGGGTGACGCCAACCGCCCGCAGAACCACCTTGTCGGAGATCGCCCGGCGCCGGATCACCACGGTGTCTTCGCCCCTGAGGGTGGAGCGGGTGGCCGCCACCAGACACGCGAAGGTGGTGGTCTTGATGCCGCCGCCGGTCCCTCCGGGACTGGCGCCGATGAACATCAGCGTCATCATCAGCAGAAGACCCGCTTCGGAGATGACCTCCACCGAGAGGGGCACGGTGTTGAAGCCCGCTGTGCGGGTGCTCACCGACTGGAAGAACACCACCTGCAGTTCCTGCCACCAGGGCAAGGGAGTGAGTCCGCTGGAGCGGGTGAAATGCTCGGTGAACAGCAGACCCGCCGCGCCGATCAGGATCAGGCCGATCGTGCAGCGCAGCACCAGGCGGGTGTGCAGGCTGAAACTGCGGATCAGCCGCACCTTGAACCGGTTCTGCCAGAGGTCGTTGGTGACGCGATAGCCGATCCCTCCAGAGACGATCATCACCATGATCACCAGGTTCACGACCGGATTGGCCCGGTAGCCCATCAGGCTGTCGCTCCAGAGACCGAAGCCGGCGTTGTTGTAGGCGCTGATGCAGTGAAACAGGGAGGCCCACAGCCGCTCGCGCGCCACGGGGATGTCACGGAAACCGACGGTATAGAGCACCAGCGTCCCGATGCCGATCACCCAGCCGGCGGTGATCAGGATCGAATGAAAGGTGTCGCCGATGCCGCCCACCCCGAATTCGTCCATGGCCCGTCCACGATCCAGGCGGCGCCGCAGCCTCGAGCCCCGCTGCACGAAGCCCTGCAGGAAGGTGGTGATGGCCATCAGCCCCAGGCCGCCGGTGAGGATCAGCAGGGCGAGCAGCACCTGCCCGGCAAAGGTGAGTTCCTGACCCACATCCACCACGGAGAGCCCGGTCACCGTGATGGCGGAGATCACCGTGAACAGAGCCTCCCAGAGGCCGACCCGCTCCGAGGAGAACACGGGCAGGGCCATCAGCAGGGTGCCCACGGCGATCACCAGCAGCCCGGTGATCACCGTGAACTGGGGGACGGTCAGCCGTGAGCGTCGTTGCTGGAAGCGCTCCAGCAGCACACGGAGTGGATTCTGGGTCGTGCTGGTGGATGGCCTGGAGGAGGAACTGGCGCTGCCTGGCACCCATCGTTTCCGGAGTGAGACCATTATCAGCCCGGGTTAGCGGCATCTCCGTGGCAGAGCTGGCAAACTGCGCCCACTGCTTCGCTCCTGGTTGATGCAACCCTCGCCCCGCTGGCTCCTCGCTCTGCCCCTGCTGCTGGCCTTCGCCCTCGGGGGGTGCGCCGACGACAGCGGCAGCGGCGGTGGTGTTCAGAGCGTGAAGCTCTCCACCATCCGCGGACGCGACAAGCTGGTCTGCGGGGTGGACGGCAAGCTGCCGGGCTTCAGCTTCCTCGGTCCTGACGGCACGTACAGCGGTCTCGATGCCGACACCTGCCGGGCCGTGGCAGCGGCGGTGCTCGGTGACCCCTCCAAGGTGGAATACCGCGACCTCAACTCCAGCGAGCGCTTCGCGGCCCTGGCCAGCGGCGAGGTGGACATGCTGGCTCGCAACACCACCATGACCCTGAGCCGCGATTCCGCCGGCGGAAACGGCATCTCCTTCGGCCCCACCACCTTCTACGACGGCCAGGGAGTGATGGTGCCCGTGGCCAGCGGGGCCAGAACGCTCAAGGATCTCGACGGCAAGCCGATCTGCGTGGAGAGCGGCACCACCACCGAGCTCAACCTGGCCGATCGCATGCGCGAGCAGGGCATCACCTACACCCCGCTCAAATTCCAGACCGGTGATCAGACCTATGCGGCCTACCTGGGCGGCCGCTGTGTCGCCGTCACCAGCGACCGCTCCCAGCTGGCGGCCAAGCGCAGCAGTTTCCCCAAACCCGATGAGCACATCCTCCTGCCGGAGGTGATGAGCAAGGAGCCGCTCACGCCCGCCAGCGTCAATGGCGACCCCGCCTGGGCCGATGCCCTGCGCTGGACGGTGTTCGCCCTCTTCCAGGCCGAGGAACTGGGCATCACCAAGGCCAATGTGGCCGCCAAGGTGGCGGAGGCCAAGGCCAACACCAACCTGGCTGACCTGCGCCGCTTCCTGGGGGTCGAGGGAGATTTCGGCAAGCAGCTGGGTCTGCCCGCCGACTTCGTTCCCAAGACGATCGCGGCCGTCGGCAACTACGGCGAAATCTTCGAGCGCAATGTGGGCGCCGGCTCGCCCCTCAAGCTCGAGCGGGCCGAGAACCGCCTCTGGACGCAGGGTGGACTGATCTATTCTCCGCCCTTCCGTTGAGCGCCACGCCCGTGAGCGCCACCCCCGAACGAATCCCCTGGTGGCGCGACCGCCGGGTCATGCCCTGGATCCTCCAGGCCGTGGTGGGCCTCGCCCTGCTCCTGGTGATCGCTCTTCTGGTGGGCAACCTGGTGCGCAACCTCACCGCCGCCGGGCTGTTGCTGAGCTGGCGCTGGCTGGGCCAGCCGGCCAGCTTCGATGTGGCCGAAAGCCTGATCCCCTTCGACGCCTCGATGCCCTACTGGCGTGCCCTGCTGGTGGGTCTGGTGAACAGCCTGCGGGTGATTCTCGTGGGCCTCGTGGGAGCCACGCTGCTGGGCACGGCCATGGGCATGGCCTCCTTCAGCAGCAATGGGTTGCTCCGGCGACTGGCCCGGGTGTACGTGGAAGTGATCCGCAACATCCCCCTGCTGCTGCAGCTCCTGTTCTGGTATTTCGTGGTGTTTCTGGCCCTGCCCAACGGCACAGCCGCATTTCAGCTGCCTGGGATCGTGCTCTCCAAGTCGGGGCTGTATCTGGCCTGGTTCGCCCAGGGCTTCAGCTGGCAGGGACCGGAGCTGGTGAATGGAGTCTGGCGCGCGCCACTGCGGCTGTCGGTGGAGTTCACGGCTCTGCTCACCGGACTGATCACCTACACCGGCGCCTTCGTGGCCGAGGTGGTGCGGGGCGGCATCGCCTCGGTGCCGAAGGGTCAGTGGGAAGCGGCCACCTCCCTGGGCCTGCACTGGAGCGCCAGCATGCGCTCGGTGGTGCTCCCCCAGGCCCTGAGGGTGATCGTGCCGGGCCTGAACAGCCAGTACATCTCCCTGGCCAAGAACTCCTCACTGGCGGTGGCCGTGGGCTATGTGGACCTGTATTCCGTTTCGGAAACCACCCTCAACCAGACCGGCCGGGCTCTGGAGGTGTTTCTGCTGCTGCTGGGCTCCTACCTGATCATCGATCTGCTGATCTCCGCCGTGATGAATGGTGTGAACCAGCTCGTGCAGATCCGGGAGCGCTGAACCGATGACCTCGAAACAGAACACTCCCGAGCGCGGTACCAACCCGCCCCTGAGGCCCGCCAGACCGGCGCCGGAGTCCGTTCAGCGCAGCTGGGCCGGTGCCCTGCGTCAGGAACTGTTCGCCAGTCCGACCGATGGGGTGGTCTCCCTGCTCCTGATCGCGGTGATCCTGTCGGCGGCGGTGGGTCTGTGGCGCTGGGCCTTCGGCCAGGCCAGCTGGGCCGTGATCCAGGTCAACACCACCCTCTTCACCGTCGGGCGTTATCCCATCCCGCAGCAGTGGCGCCTGTGGCTGCTGGTGGTGCTGGTCGCAGCCCTCTGCGGCCTCAGCTGGGGGCTGTTGCGGGCCTTTCCCCGAGCGGATCGAGGCGGCGAACTCTGGCCCTTCAACGATCGACTGACGGTGGCCCTGCTCGGTTTTCTCACGGCCTGGCTGCCGGCAGCCCTGGCTCTTGCCTTTCCGCTGCAGCTGCGCTGGTGGGCGATCACCGCTCTGCTGCTGGTCGTGCGCTGGCTCGCGGGCCGCTGGGGACGGGCCTGGCCGCCGCGGCTGGTGAAGCTGGTGCCCCTGGCCTGGCCGCTGCTCTACCTCTCCGGCATGGTGCTGATCGCCGGTGGCCTGGGCCTTCCCCGGGTGCCACCGTCGGAATGGGGCGGTCTGCTGCTCACTCTGCTGATGGCCAGCTTCGCGATCCTGCTCAGCTTTCCGATCGGGGTGGTGGTGGCGCTGGGGCGTCGCAGCACCCTGCCGTTGCTGCGCTGGAGCTCGGTGCTGTACATCGAGTTCATCCGCGGCGCCCCGCTGATCACCCTCCTGTTCCTGGGCCAGAACATCCTGGGGTACATGCTCCCCGGCGGCTGGGCTCCGGATCGTGTCTGGCGGGCGGCCTGGGTGCTCACCTTCTTCTGTGGCGCCTACCTGGCCGAGGCCGTTCGCGCCGGCCTGTCCGCCGTTCCCGCCGGTCAGCTCGAGGCCGCCCGTTCCCTTGGGCTCTCGATGCCCATGGCCCTCCAGAGGGTGGTGCTGCCCCAGGCCCTGCGCATCGCTCTGCCGGCCGCGGTGGGGCAGTTCATCTCCCTGCTGCAGGACACCACGCTGCTGTCCCTGATCGGCCTGCTGGATCTGCTCGGCACTGCCCGTACCGTGATGGCCAATCCCGAGTTCCTGGGCAAGAACGCCGAGGTTTACCTCACTCTGGCCGTGCTGTTCTGGTGTTGCTGCGCCGCCCTCGGGCTGGGCAGCCGGGCCCTGGAACGCCGCCTCGATCCCACCCATTCCCCCGCCTGAGCCATGCCGACCACCCAGCCGATGATCGAGGCCCGTGGGGTGCAGAAGTGGTATCCCAATGGCTTTCATGCCCTTCGAGGCGTCGATCTGAGCGTGTCGAAGGGGGAGGTGGTGGTGATCATGGGCCCCTCGGGGTCCGGCAAGAGCACCTTCATCCGCACTTTCAACGCTCTCGAGGAGTTTCAGGAGGGCTCGATCAGCGTCGATGGGATCGTTCTCTCCAACGACCTGCGCAACATCGATGCGATCCGCTGCGACACGGGGATGGTGTTTCAGCAGTTCAATCTCTTCCCCCACCTCACGGTGCTGGAGAACCTCACCCTGGCACCGGTGGTGGTGCGCAAGCGCCGTCGCAGTGAGGTGGAGGCCCAGGCCATGGCCCTGCTGGAGCGGGTCGGCATCGCCGAGCAGGCCCGCAAGTATCCCGGCCAGCTCTCGGGCGGCCAGCAGCAGCGGGTGGCGATCGCCCGATCGCTCTGCATGGAACCGCGCATCCTGCTCTTCGACGAACCCACCAGCGCCCTGGATCCGGAGATGGTGGGTGAAGTGCTGGAGGTGATGCGCGATCTGGCCGCCGATGGGATGACCATGGTGGTGGTGACGCACGAGATGGGCTTTGCCCGCGAGGTGGCCCACCGGGTGGTGCTGATGTCGGAGGGGCAGATCGTGGAGGAGGCTCCTCCTGAAACCTTTTTCACCAATCCGCAGCACGAGCGCAGCCGTCAGTTTCTGGCCCAGATTCTCTGAGGGCTCGGCGGGCGCCGTTTCAGCCTCCCAGGGGTGTGGTCAGAGCTCCCACAGCAGCCGCAGCCGCGATCAGCCTGAGCACGGGCCAGCGGCGGGCGATCAGCAGCCAGGCCCCCAGCAGCATCAACGCGAGGGCCCAGGCCTTGAAGGGTCCACCGGCCCCCTGCGGCCAGAGCACATGGCCCGCGAAGAACACCGCCAGGTTGGCGATCACCCCCACCACCGCTGCGGTGATCGCCGTGAGTGGCCCCTGCAGGCGATGGTCAGCACGACTGGCCTCCACGAACGGGCCGCCCACCAGGATGAACAGGAAGGAGGGCAGAAAGGTGAACCAGGTGACTGTGAGGGCTGCTGCGGTGGCCAGCGACAGAGCGGCCACCTCCGGTTGCGCAGCGTTCACGGCGCTGGTCCAGCCAGCCATGAAGCCCACAAAGGTGACCACCATGATCAGGGGCCCGGGCGTGGATTCCCCCAGGGCCAGACCGTCGATCATCTGATCGGCTCCCAGCCAGCCGTGCTGCTCCACCGCTCCCTGAGCGACGTATGGGAGCACGGCATAGGCGCCGCCGAAACTGAGCACCGCCACCCGACTGAAGAAGCGGGCCATGGTGGCAAGCAGCCCGTCCCAGCCACCGATCGCACTGAGCAGGGCGAGAGGAACCACCACGGCCAGCAGTCCTGCCAGGAGCACGCGCAGGGCCCGGCGGCGATCCAGGCGAGCGTGGGCCGGTGCCAGGGTGTCATCCCCATGCAGGAAGGCCTGTGCGGTGCCGATGTTGTTGCTGGCCTGGGCCCCGGGGACGTCTGTGGAGTCGCTTTCTGGCGAACCATGGCGCCTGTGCCCGCCATCAGCGACAAAGGCCCTGGGCCAGAAGCGGCAGCCAAGGCCACCGGTCAGGGCTGCCAGAGCCAGCAGCAGTGGAAAAGGCAGCTTCAGCACAGCCAGCCCCAGAAAGGCCAGCAGCGCGATGGCCAGAAGGGCTGGGGTGTGCAGGGTGCGGCGGCCGATTCGCCACGCCGCCTGGGCCACGATCGCCGTCACCGCCGGTTTCAGGACCATGAACACGGACGACAGCAACGGCAGGCTGCCCCAGACGGCATAGATGGCCGAGAGCAGGATCAGCAGCAGCAGGGAGGGAAGGATGAACAGTCCGCCGGCCACCAGACCCCCGGGGATGCCATGCATCAGCCAGCCGATGTACGTCGCCAGCTGCTGGGCTTCCGGGCCGGGCAGCACCATGGCGTAGTTGAGAGCGTGCAGGAAGCGCCTCTCCGAGAGCCAGCGGCGGCGCTCCACCAGCTCCGCGTGCATCAGCGCCACCTGGCCGGCCGGTCCACCGAAGCTGATCAGCCCCAGCCTCAGCCAGTAGCGGGCCGTTGCCCCCAGCGACAACGGTGGCGCTGCCTGGCTGGCGAGATCAGTCCTGGCTGGCAAAGCGGCTGGCATCGCGCCGAGCGGGCCCGGGACAAGATCGAGACATCATCGGCGGCGGTACCCACAGCTGGGGTGGATGAGGCAGTGATCCGGACCTCAGTCGAGCCAGCGATCGGCCTCCGTTTCGTTTCAAACAGGCCTGTGCGAGTCATTCTGTCTCGACAGCTACAGAGAAGAGCCGCCCTGACCCGCATTGTTCGCTTGATGCCTACGCGGCTGGGTAACCCCGCCCGTGCTTCCATATCGTTCAGGTTTGTCCCACTGTCATTCATCATGAAAAAGGTTGAAGCCATCATTCGCCCAATCAAGCTTGACGATGTCAAAACAGCTCTCGTCGATGCGGGCATCATTGGCATGACGATCACGGATTGCCGGGGCTTCGGTCGCCAGAAGGGTCAGGTGGAGACGTATCGCGGCGCCGAATTCACCGTCGAGTTCATCAACAAGGTGAAGGTGGAGGTCGTGGTCGACGACGACAAGGTGGATGCCGCCATCGATGCGATTGCCGGTCCCTCGCGCACCGGTGAAATCGGAGACGGCAAGATCTTCGTGACGGCCGTCGAGAAGGCCGTGCGCATCCGCACCTCGGAAACGGGCGCCATCGCCCTCTGAGCGGCCGACTCCTGCTCAGCTGGGGGGTGCCGGACCAGTACGGTCTCAGACGTCACTTCGGCGTTGGCGCCCCTCGTGCCCAGCCTTGATCTGCTCGGCCCCGCTCCGCACCTGAGCTCCGCAGCACTCTTCGGTCAGTCCTCACTCTTCGGTTTCGGCATCGCCTTCAGTCCACTTCACATTGCCGTGGTGGTTCTTCTCCTCCTGGGGACATTCCCCCTGAGGCGTGCCCTGGCCTTCGTCAGCGGTTGGGCCAGTGCCAATGGCCTGGCGGTCGTGGTCCTGATGGTGGTGGGCGACAACCTGTCCCTGGCCGTCAACCACGGAGAACGCGGGCAGGTGATGATCGACCTTGCCGGCGCTGCCGTGTTGATGGCTCTAGGCGTCTATCAACTCACCCCGGCCGCCGCCATCGGCGAGCAGGGCATGGCGATGCGTCTGATGCGTCAACTGCCCGACTTCAGCACACCGATGCTTGTGCTGATCGGGGCGGCCAGTGCCTTGGTCACGCCGGAGAATCTGGTCTTCTATCTCAAGGAAGCCGGCTTGCTGTTGATCAACCAGCCAGGAACGAGTACGGATCTCGAGCTCACCGGTGTGTTCGTGGCGGTGGCCAGCTCCCTGTTGCTCCTGCCTCCCCTGGCCTGGATCGCCACAGGCGGCCGAATCAGAGACCCCCTCAGCCGGCTGGAGGACTGGATGGAGCACCACGGTGAGTGGCTGGTCGGGGTGCTGGCCCTGCTGATCAGTGCCTATCTGATCTGGGAAGGGCTCCATGGACTCTGGCTGCTGCAGGGAGCAGCTCCGCTCTGAGCGGGAGAGTCAGCCTGGCAGCATCACCCGGTTGATCACATGCACGATGCCGTTGTCGCAGACCACATCGGCCGCATGGACGCTGGCATTTTTGACTTCGAATGGATCGGCGCGGCGGATCGGCAGGGTTGCCCCCTCCAGGGTGGTCCACTCCGGCTGACTGATCAGCTGCTCGCGGGTGTACTGGCCCGAGAGCACGTGATATTTGAGGATCCGCGCCAGTTGCGGGGGATTCTGGACCAGGGTCTGAACGGTACCGGCCGGCAGGGCGGCGAAGGCGTCGTCGACGGGGGCGAACACGGTGAAGGGCCCCGGGCTGGAGAGAGCCTCCAGCAACCCTCCGGCCTCAACGGCCGCCAGCAAGGTCTGGAAACAGCCGGCCGCGCGGGCGGTGTCGAGAATGTCTGGCACGGGGATGGTGGGCAGAAGAACGGTGGAACAGCTCAGCGGTAATCCTGTCCCTGCACGTCGCGGAGGCGTGCTTCGGGCTTGAGGAAGCGATCCATCTGGCTTTCAAAGAAGCGGCGGTTGGCCATGAGATGTTCCGGATCGGGATCATCCAGGGGATAGAACAGGGCGGCCCTGAGGGCCTGGATCACCGCCGAGGTCACGTTGTACATCGAGCGCTGGAAGGTGATGCCCAGCTGAATCAGCTGATCCTCTTCGCCGCGGCGGTGCTTGAGGTAGATCTCCTTGAGGTAGGGGGGCAGGAAATGCACCATGTCCTGCATCAGCAAAGTGGGTGGAATTCCGGCTGAACCCACAGGAAACACATCGGCATAGAGAATGCCATAGTGGAAATCCGCCTGATCGGCGGGCACCTGGCCCGCTTGAGCATTATAAGATTTGGTGCCTCGAAATGGCGCCGTACGATAAAAGACTGCCTCCACATAGGGCAGGGCTGCTTCGTAGAGCCAGGTGAAGCCTTCTGATTTTGGAATGATCTCGAGACACTCGCCGTTGATATAAACGTGGTGATAGATGGGGCGGCCAGCGACAGCGAAGATGCCGTTCACCAGGAAGTTCATGGCATCGGGAACTCCAGCGAAGCCCCCTTCGTCATAGATGTCACTCATCTCGAAGAAGACCGGGGCCATCACCTCCCAGAACAGGCCGAGGTTGGCGTAGTAACTGAGCTTGCGCACCTGCTCCAGGAACATCTCGGGAAACAGCTTGTGCAGACCCAGCATCAGTGGATTGCCCTTGAAATAGGCCTTGATCGCCCGATCAGCATTGGCTTTGTAGGTGTCGCTCTCCAGGTAGTCGTAGAAGCGACCGCCCATGCCCTGGTGCCAGAACATGGCATCCATGCAGGCCTCCGCAAACTCCATGTTGATGCGGTCGTGCCAGAGGTGGTGGAGCAGCTTGGGCATCCGCCGTGTCTCGCCCTTCTCCATGAAGGCCAGCAGCTCGGGGTGGGCTCCGGCCTCGCCACGCCAGATGCGCAGATCGGCACTCTCTCCGGCATAGGAATTGGGAAGATCGAGATACTCCTGACTGGGGAAATACTTGAACGCCGGCAGGGGGTTCAGGAACACCCGCTCGGCGATGTACAGCAGATCTCGCCAGTAGAAATCCATCGGCACGGCATAGGCCTTGTAGATGCCGATGATCTGAGTGAGGTTCTCAGGAGTGTCCGGCAGCATCGAGCCGCCCGCTTCCAGCCTCTGCACCACTTCGGCAAAAGGGTGGGTGGAAGGGGGAAGGACTGTGGGCCTGGGGGTCAGCACCGTCATGAGGGGAGCTCCTGCAGGGTTGAAGGGGCGGGGAGAGAAGCGATCAGGGGTCGGTGCTGAGCCAGGGGCGTGGTGACGGATTCACTCCAGCCCAGGGTGAGCGGCGGCCAGAGGCCACCCACCAGCACGAGAAGCGAGAGGGCCAGGGCCGGCAGGCGCTCGGGCCAGGTGGTGGCGGGATAGAAAGCCTTGGCGTTGTCCAGCTTGCCGAAGCCCACCCGGTTGAACAAGCGGACGGCGTAGACCGCCGTGAGCCCCGAGGCGAACAGGCACCCGAGGGTGGGCAGCGGGAAGACGCTCCAGCTGCCCTGGAAGACCACCAGTTCCGCCACGAAGCCGACCATGCCGGGCAGACCGGCGGCGGCCATCAGGGCCAGAAGGAACATCCCCAGGGTGAAGGGCAGACCACGCAGCGGATTGAGCAGGCCTGAAAGTTCGGGGATCTCGGTGGTGCCTGTCTTGGCTTCGATCAGTCCGACCAGACAGAACAGGAGTGCGGAGATCAGTCCGTGGGCCAGCACCTGGGCAACGGCCCCCTGAAGGCTCAGGGGGGTGGCCGCAGCCATGGCCAGCAGCAGCAGCCCCATGTGTCCGAGGGAGCTGTAGGCCACCAGCCGGCGCATGTCGGTCTGGGCGATGGCGTTCAGGGCTCCATAGACCGCACTCGCTGTACCGGCAACGGCGATGAGAGGCGCCCAGGCTTCCCAGGTGTCACCCATGAAGCCGACACCGAAGCGCAGCAGGCCGTAGGCGCCGAGCTTGGAGACGGCACCGGCGAGCAGCATCGCCACAGGGGATGAGGATTCGCTGTAGGCCAGTGGCTGCCAGCCATGCAGGGGGACCACCGGCAACTTGAGGCCAAAGGCCAGGATCAGCAGAGCGAGAATCCAGCCCCTGGAGCCCTGGGGCAGCAGCGCTGTCCCCATGTCGTCGTAGGCGAGGCTGAACCCGTTGGCATTGAGCAGGCCGAGGGCGAGCACCCCGGCCAGCAGGGATACACCGGAGACAGCCCCGTACAGCAGGTAGCGAATGGCGGCCTCACGGCTGCGCTCGTGGCCCCAGATGGCGATCAGAAGCGTGGTGGGAATCAGGATCAGCTCGAAGGCGATCACGAACAGCAGACCGTTACGGGCCAGCAGGGCCCCCTGAAGCCCCAGGTTGGTGGCCAGCACAAGGCCGAAGAACAGCCGTTGACGCGGGACCTCCGGGCTGGTGGCGGCAACGGCCATCAGAGTGAGGAGGGCGGTGAGGCCGATCAGGGGGAGGGAGAGACCATCCTGGCCGAGATGAAAGTCGAGTCCGATCTGCGGCAGCCACGCCAGCCTCAGGTCACTGGCGGGCTGCAGCACCATGCGGACGGCCAGCAGCAGCTGCAGCCCAGGGGTCACCAGAGCCAGGCGACGGGGCCAGGGCCCAGATGGAACCACGATCATCACCAGCGCGGCCGCCAGCGGAAGCAACAGAAGCAGAAGCAGCATCGGAGTCGGCAGCTGGGAAAACGGTCGTCAGAAACGAAGCAGGCTCGGCGTCAGGGCCGGCTGGCGCACCAGGATCCAGGCCCCCATCAGCAGCACGCCGATGAGCACGGTGAGGGCGTAGCCCTGAACCCGGCCTGACGTGCTCAGGCTGAGGCGTCGGGCACCCTCCATGGTCAGACCGCCGCTGCGGTCGCTGAAGCCATCCACCAGGCGGCGATCCATCCAGCTGCTGGCGGCGGCCAGCACCACCACCAGGCCCACAACGGTGCGCCGGTAGAAGGTTTCGGTGTGCAGATCGGCCGCCAGCCAGTGCTGCAGTCCGTCCAGGGGGTGAGGAAGCTGCTGCCAGGTGAGCGCTCCGCCCAGCAGGGTGGAGACCAGCAGAGGCAGCGCCAGAGGACTCCAGTGGAAGCCCCCGAACGGAGTGGGGGCCAGAAGGATCGGCAGATGGAGCACAAGCCCCGCCCCCACCATGGTGGGAAGCACCATCAGCCAGAGCACCTCCGCCGAACGGGCCGTGAACACCGAGGGGATTCCGCCCCAGATCCTCCTGAAGATGCGCACCAGGCCGGCGCTGATCAGGGTATTGGTCAGCAGCAGCACCGCCAGCAGGGCTGCCGGGGCGGGGCTTTCGAGGAGGGAAGCGGCCAGGTCGTTCAAGGCTCCGTAACCGGCGAGCGGAGGCAGAGCCACGAGGCCGGCCGCACCGACGAGAAAAGCAAGCCCGGTGAGCGGACGCCTCGACCAGAGCCCCCCCAGCTGGGTGAGGTCCTGGGTGACGTTGCTGCTGATCACCGTGCCCACGGCCATGAGCATCAGAGCCATCGGCAGGGGATAGATCAGAAGCATGTGCCAGGCGGCGTCCACGGAACCGCAACCAACGGCCATGAACAGAAGGCCGAACCAGCTGCTCACAAGAAACGACAGGGCCCGTTTGATGTCGATCTGGGCCAGGGCGATCAGGGCTCCCACCAGGGCCGTGGTTCCGCCGACCACCACCAGAAAGGCCTGGGCCGTGGGGCTGATGGCCAGCAGGGGGTGCAGTCGCAGCAGAACCCAGGCGCCTCCGGCCACCACCACCGAGCTGCGCAGGATCGTTGAAGGGAGGGGACCCTCCATGGCTTCATCCAGCCAGAGGTGAAGGGGAATCTGGGCGCATTTGCCCATCGGCCCGGCCACCAGGGCCAGCAGGATCAGGGTCAGGGCCGGAGACGGTTCGGCCTGAGCGGCCCAGACGGCCAGGTCATTGAAATTCCAGCTGCCGGCCATCGGCAGCAGGGCGATCACGCCCGCGAGCAGGACCAGGTCACCAACCCGTTTGGTGAGGAAGGCATCGCGCGCGCCCTTGACCACCAGCGACTGGTTGTACCAGGTGCCGACGATCAGATAGGTGCCCAGGGTGAGCAGCTCCAGGACCACATAGGAAAAGAACAGCGAATCAGTGAGCACCAGGGCGCAGAGTCCAGCTTCGAAGAGATTCAGTGATCCGAAGAAACGTGGCCAGCCCCAATCCATCTCCAGGTAGCCGATCGCATAGACCTGAGCAAGGAGATGAACACCGCAGATCATCGTCATCGCAATCAACACGCTGCGATCGATCGTGGCGTCGAAGTTGATGGTCAACCCAGCGGTGGACAGCCAGGTCCAGGAGAAGCTGAGCGAGCGGCCTGAACAGCCGATCCAGGCCAGCAGGCCATGGCCGAAGGCCAGGAGATTCATGACCAGGTTGAGATACCCGGCCGGCCTGGGACCACTCTGGCTGATCAGGCCAGGGGACCAGAGGAAGGAGAACAAACCGCCGAGCAACGGGTAGAGAGGAATCAGCCAGGCCGTCTCGAAGAAGGGGACGGTCATCGCGTTGTGCGGAAGATTCGCAGAACCATAGGGGCTTCCCGTCCGCTGCGGGGCGCCAATGAAGTTGCGTTGCCTATGACTCCGTTAAGCGTGGTTGATCGGCTCCAGCGCCCGTTCTGGCGCGCAAGTCAGACTGCCGCCGGTTGCCAGTGGTGCAGCCACACGGCCGAGGCCGCCAGCTGCAGCAGCACCGTGGGAACACCGAAGTTCAGCCACTGGCGGAAGGAGATCGGGCAACCCTCCTGGCTGGCGATGCCGGCGGCCACGAGATTGGCCGAAGCGCCGATCAAGGTGGCATTGCCCCCCAGCGTCCCACCCAGCATGAGGGCAAAGAAGCTGGGGAGCAGGGCCTCGGGAACCGTCCCCCCCGCTCCGAGCAGTCCCGCCTGGCTGCTGCTCTCCAGCAGCACAGGTGTGAGCGTGGCCACCAGCGGAATGTTCGGCACCACGGCGGAAGCCGATGCGGTGCCGAGCAGCAGCAGCTGGGCGCCGGCACCGCTGTTGCTCCTGATCAGTCCGCTGAGCATGGAAGCTGCGGACGCCAGAACTCCCTGCCGCTCGAGGGCACCGATCAGCACGAACAGGCCGATGAAATAGAGCAGCGTCGACCAGTCGAGACGGGAGAGCAGGCGCTCGACACTGATCAGTCGGCAGCGCTGCACCACCAGCAGGCTCACCGCCGCCCCAGCCAGCGCCGTGCCCTCGGGCCTGAGCGGAACTGGAAGGCTCTCACCCCAGAGGAACAGCGGCAGCATCACCAGCACAACCAGCAGCAGCAGGGCACAGGCCCCGGGATGGAGCAGCCGCGGCGCTTCCAGTTGCGGGGGAGGCAGACGCAGTGTCCAGATGCTGCGGTACAGCCAGGGCAGGGTGAGCAGCACCATGGCCAGGCTGAGGGCGCCGGCGCTCGCCACCTGCCGCCAGTAGGCGAGGAAGCCCAGGCCGATCTGGCTGGCCACCAGGTAGGTGGCGGGATCGCCGATCACGGTCAGCAGGCCGGCGCTGTTGGCCGTGAGCACCAGGAGAATCAGCAGCGGGCGCGGATCCAGGTCCAATTCCCTGGCCAGCGGCGGCAGCAGGGGGCCGATCAGCAGAACCGTGGCGGCATTCGGCAACCAGGCACAGATGGCGCTGGTGAGCAGCACCAGGCCGAGCAGAAGCCTGCGCCCTTCCCCCCGGGACGCCTCCATCAGGCGATGGGCCAGAACGGGAAAGGCGCCGGTGGTCTCCAGAGCCTGAACCACCACCATCATTCCGAACAGCAGCGTGAGCGTGCCCTGGGCCTGGGCCACGCTGCTGGCCGCCTCGGGCAGGCTGATCGCCCCGCAGAAGATCACCAGGGTTGCCCCCAGCAGGGCCGCCGCCGTGAACTGGGTCAGACCGATGGCGGTGGCTGTGAACACGGCCACCGCTGTGGCCAGGGTGATCCAGGCCTGGGGGCTCAAGATCCTCGCTCCACGGGTCCCAGCTCACGTCCAGCGGGGTCTGTGGTGGGATCCAGCCGTTGTCCCGCCAGGGCCACGGGCAGCATCGGCAGCATCGGCAGAGCGCAGATCAGCCACTGGTTCAGGCTCAGGGCCTCGGTTCCGAACAACTGGTTCATCCACCCCAGCTGGCTGAAGGTCACCTGCAGGATCAGGGCCAGAACCAGACCCAGCAGCAGCACCGGCGCCTGAGTCAGCTGGCCCCATCCCCGTTCGCCGAGGCGATGGAGCCCCTTGCTCACCTGACTGATGCTGAGCAGGTAGACCATCTGGGCCAGCACCAGCCCCTGCACCGCCATGGTGCGGGCGCCGGCCAGATCCAGACCGTTCCGGCGCCCCCAGGCGAAGAGACTGAAGATCAGGGCCCAGTTGAACAGCGACACCAGCAGGATCCGCCTGATCAGGCCGCCAGTGAGCAGGGGCTGGCGGGGAGGTCTCGGCGGCTGGAGCATCAACCCTTCACACCTGGGCTCAAAGGCCAGCGGCACCGACATGGTCAGCGAGCTCACCATGTTCAGCCAGAGCACCTGCAGTGCCGTGACGGGCAACTCCAGGCCCAGAAGCGCAGCCAGCAGGATCGTCATCGAGGCGGCGCCGTTCACGGGCAGCACGAAGGCCAGCGATTTGCGCAGGTTCAGGTAGACGGCGCGTCCCTCCTCCACGGCGGCCTCGATCGTGGCGAAGTTGTCGTCGGTGAGCAGCATGTCGGCGGCCTCACGGGCCACCTCGGTGCCGCCTCTGCCCATGGCGATGCCGATGTCGGCCTGCTTCAGGGCCGGGGCGTCGTTGACCCCATCACCAGTCATGGCGACGATTTCGCCATTGGCCTGGAGCGCCCGCACCAGCTCGAGTTTCTGGGCCGGGGCCACCCGGGCGAAGACATCCAGCCGATCCACGCTGCTGGCCAGGGCATCAGGCGCAAGACGGGCGAGGGCCGGACCATCGAGGCCCTCCAGGGGACCATCCCCGCTGCCCAGGCCGATCTGGCCGGCGATCGCCAGGGCTGTCTCGAGATGATCGCCGGTGATCATCTTCACCCGGATGCCCGCGGCGCGGCAGGCTGCCACGGCAGCGACCGCCTCAGGCCGGGGCGGATCGAGCATCCCCTGCAGACCCACGAACTGCAGTCCCATGGCCACGTGATGTTCCTCGAGGCTGGGTTGCTGGGGCTGGGCCTGGCCCACGGCGAAGGCCAGCACCCGCTGGCCACGGCCGGCCATCGCGGCCACCGCCTCGTGGATGGCGGTGTCATCCAGGGGCTGATCGTTGCCATCGGCACTCAGCTGACTCGGGCAGCGGGGCAGTACAGCCTCCACCGAGCCCTTCACCAGAATGCGCGCGCTGCCGTGAAGAGTGGCCATGTACTGCCGCTCGGATTCGAACGGAATCGCATCCCTCCGCGGGTGCTCGATCAGGCTGCGCTCGTGATCCAGGCCGGCGGAGCGGGCCGCCACCAAAAGCGCCGTTTCCGTGGGGTCCCCTACGAGCCCGTCCTCTTCGCTGTGGCGGGCGTCATTGCAGAGCAACCCCGCCAGCAGGGTTTCGCCGACGGCCCGGTTGGCCGCCAGGGAATCGCGGTCCCAGAGACTCTCGAGTGTGCACAGCTCACCACCGGCGTAGATCTCCTGCACCAGCATCCTGTTCTGGGTGAGGGTGCCTGTCTTGTCGGAGCAGATCACCGTGGTGCTGCCGAGGGCCTCCACGGCCGGCAGCTTGCGGATGATCGCGTTGCGCCGGGCCATGCGGTTGACGCCGATCGCCAGGGTGATGGTCACGATCGCCGGCAGCTCCTCGGGGATCGCCCCCACAGCCAGGGCCACGGCTCCGTCGAACATCTCGGCGGAACCCCGTTGCCGGATCAGACCGACGGCAAAGGTCAGGGCAGCCAGCACCAGGATGATCTTCAGCAGGGTCTGGCTGAAACGCTGAAACTTGCGCGTGAGCGGGGTGCTCAGGCTCTGGCGCTGGCGCAGCACCGTGGAGATCTGTCCCACTTCGGTGGCCCCGGCGCAGGCGACCACCAGCCCCGTGGCCTGGCCAGCGGTGACGAAGCTGCCGGCATGGGCCATGCCACGACGATCCCCCAGGGCGGCATCCACCGGGGCCGCCTGGAACGATTTCGTCACCGGCAGAGATTCGCCCGTGAGCGCCGATTCGTCGAGCCGCAGTTCGCGCACCTGCAGCAGGCGCAGGTCGGCGGGCACCCTGGCGCCAGCGCTCAGCCGCACCAGATCACCGACCACCAGCTGCTCGGAGGGCAGGCGCAGCTCCCGTCCGTCACGCACCACATCCACCTGCGTGCGCACTGAGCGGGCCAGTGCCGCGATCGAGGACTCGGCCCGATCCTCCTGCACGAAACCGATCACCGCATTGATCAGCGTCACGCTCCAGATCACCAGCGCCTCACCGAGCGAGTCGATCCAGAGCTTGATCAGGCCGGTGACCAGAAGGGTGTACAGCAGCGGATTGTGGAACTGATCGAGAAAGCGGAGCCACCCCGGGCGCCCCGGCAGCACCGTGAGCTCATTGGCACCAAGGCGGGAGAGGCGCCGGTTCGCTTCCTCGTCGCTCAGGCCACGCTCGGGATCGCTGCCCAGCCGGGTCACCAGCGTCGTGCCTTCGAGGGCGTGAAACGGGGGATTCCGGGAGTTCTCGTCCCCCGGTCGGGTGGTCGGGCCTGACATGGAGCAGCGCGACGGGAGGTGACGCTATCGGCCCCGTCTCCCGGCCGACTTGACCCTGCTGCGGTTTCAGCCTGCTGCCGCCCGTTCTGCCTCGATCGCCGCGATCGCCAGGCGGGTGCTGATCACCGCATCGGGGTTGAGGCTGATCGAATCGATGCCTTCGTTCACCAGAAAGCGGGCGAATTCCGGGTAGTCGCTGGGGGCCTGGCCGCAGAGCCCGATCGGACGGCCGCAGCGGTGGGCGGTGTGGATGGCGAGGCGGATCATCTCCTGAACGATCGGATGACGCTCATCGAACAGATCGGCGACAAGGGAGGAATCACGGTCGATGCCGAGAGTGAGCTGGGTGAGGTCGTTGGTACCGATCGAAAACCCATCGAAATGCTGCGAGAAGGCTTCAGCGCCGATCACGTTGCTGGGCAGCTCGCACATCACGTACACCTTGAGATCGTCTTCCCCGCGCACCAGGCCATGGCCGGCCATCTCCTCGAGCACCCGCTCGCCCTCCTCTGGGGTTCGGCAGAAGGGCACCATCGGAATGGTGTTGCGCAGACCCATCTGGCGGCGAACCCGGAGCAGGGCCTGGCATTCCAGTCCGAATGCTGCGCGGAATCCCGTGGAGGTGTAGCGGGACGCTCCCCTCCAGCCGATCATCGGATTGGCCTCCGTGGGCTCGAAGGCCTGGCCACCGAGCAGGCGGGCATATTCGTTGCTCTTGAAATCGGAAAAACGCAACACCACCGGCTTGGGATGGAAGGCCGCCGCGATCCGCCCCATGCCCTGAGCGAGCCGGTCCACGTAGTAGTCGGTGGGGTCGTCGTAGCCGGCGGTGAGGCTGGCGATGGCCTCGCGCTCGGCCGGATCGCTCACACGCTCGGGCTGGAGCAGGGCCATCGGATGCACCCGGATGTGGTTGGCGATGATGAACTCCAACCGGGCCAGACCGACGCCATCACAGGGGATGGCCGCGAAGCGGAAGGCCTTCTCCGGGTTACCCACGTTCATCAGGATGCGGGTGCGCGTGGGTGGCAGGTGCTCCAGCTTCTGCTCCTCCTTCTCGTAACGAAGCAGTCCGCGGTAAACCATGCCGTCTTCCCCTTCGGCGCAGCTGATCGTGATCGCTTCGCCGTCCTGGATGCGTTCCGTGGCGTCGCCGCAGCCCACCACGGCGGTGATGCCCATCTCCCGGGCGATGATCGCCGCATGGCAGGTGCGTCCGCCCTGGTTGGTGATCACCCCCCGGGCCTTCTTGAGGATCGGTTCCCAGTCGGGATCGGTGCGCTCAGTCACCAGCAGATCACCCACTTCGAAGCGATCGATGCCACTGGGATTGAGGATCACCCGGGCGCGGCCGCTGCTGATCGAGGCGCCGATGGCGCGTCCGTGGGTGATCAGCTCCGCGTCATGGGGCTTGAGAGACCAGCGGCAGAGCACCGAGTCCGACCGTCTGGATTCGACCGTTTCGGGACGGGCCTGAAGAATGAACAGCTCGCCGCTCTCGCCGTCTCGGGCCCACTCGATGTCCATCGGTGTGGGCGTCCCATGGCGGGCGCTGTAGTGATCCTCGATCAGGCAGGCCCAGCGGCCCAGGGTCAGGGCCTCTTCATCGCTGATGGCATAACGGCCGCGCTCCGGGAGCGGTACGGGTTCGTTGCGCACCGTGCCACCGTCGTCGTACACCATCCGGATCGCCTTGCTGCCCAGGCGCTTGCTCACGATCGCGGCATAGCCCTCCCGCAGGGTGGGCTTGAACAGCAGGATTTCATCGGGATTCACCGCGCCCTGAACCACGTTCTCGCCCAGGCCGTAGGCCGCATTGAGCAGCACGGCGTTGCGGAAGCCTGTTTCGGTATCGATGGTGAACATCACCCCGGCAGCGCCCAGGTCGGAACGCACCATGCGCTGCACACCGATGGAGAGGGCCACCTCCAGGTGATCGAAGCCGTTGATCTGGCGGTAGGAGATGGCCCGATCGGTGAACAGGGAGCTGTAGCAGCGCAGGCAGGCGGCCAGCAGATCCTGTTCTCCACGCACGTTCAGGAAAGTCTCCTGCTGGCCGGCGAAGCTGGCATCGGGGAGATCCTCCGCCGTGGCACTGGAGCGAACCGCCACCGGGCCGGCTCCGAGCTCGGCATAAGCCGCCGCCACGGCATCGGCGAGCTCGGGCGGCAGGGAAGCCCCAAGGATGAGCTCCCGTGCGCGCTGACCGGCCTGCTGAAGCGCCGTGAGATCGCCGCTGTCCAGATCGCTCAGGATCGCCTTAAGGGGAGTCTCCAGCCCATTGCATGCCAGGAACAGGCGGTAAGCGGCGGCGGTGGTGGCGAACCCGCCGGGCACCCTCACTCCCTGGCTGGTCAGCTCCCGGATCATTTCCCCAAGAGACGCGTTCTTGCCGCCCACCTCGGCGATGGCGCCGATGCCCACCTCTTCGAAATTCCGCAGCAGGGGTACGTCGCTCCTGGTGATGGCGGGCAGGGTTGTTCTGGGGCCCATGGCGATCGACTCGGGCAGAGACCCAGGCTAGGAACGGATGGCGGCCGGGTCTGCCTTCAGCGGCGTCAGCCGCAGTTCACCGGCCGGAGGAGTGCCGGGTGCGAGGTCCAGGCGGCTGGCGGCCCCGCGCAGAGCCACCGGCTTGCCGGCCCGCCGGGCTTTGAGGGCATAGCAGAGATCGAGGGGTGTGGCCTTGGGATCGAGCCAGTCGAGCGACCAGGTTCTCGAGGTCCGTCCGGCGAGAGAGGAGACGGCCACCAACTGGCCCGTGTCGAAGCCGGCGGCCTCCACCAGCCCCGGCGCATAGCCATGGCGTTGCTTGAAGGCCAGCTCGAAACGGTCCCAACCCGGACCGCGGCTGAGGGAGTCGACCCCCAGCTGGGCCAGCGGCAACGGCTCGCGCACGGGAAAGGGCCAGACCAGTGTGAGGTTGTCGGGAAGGTCGAGTTCGGCCACCGCCCGGGCCAGGGGGCTGCCCGGGGTCGTCATCACCACCAGGGAGGTGGGTGAGTACCAGCCCACGTCATCGCGCAGCTGATCCATCACCTTGGCATCGGGCTCCACGATCGCCTGGGGATCGTTGGTGGGACCCACGGTCCAGCCGCCGTTGCCTTCGATCGTCTCCACGAAGCGATCGGCGAGAGCCGCCTGCTCCGCTCCGCCGTCGTGGATGACCATCACCTTGCCCTTGTTGTCCTCCAGCAGGCCCTTCGCCAGCCGATCGGCCTCCAGACTCCGTGACGGCAGCACCGGCCAGATCCTGTCGGCGCCCACCTGGCTGGGCAGGCGACGCAGGGAGTAGCCCCGCTGCAACGGCAGCAGCACGTTCACTCCCCGGCTCTGGGCGATCCGTCCGAACGGCAGCAGATTGACCGCCGGAGGGGCGATCAGGAGCTCCGGCATCGGAACGCCGAGCAACAGAGCCTCAGGATCCTGTTCCTGGGGAAGCCAGCCCAGGGCATGGCCTGGGGGGCGCAGGCCGCAGGCCCTGGTTTCCTCCATGGCCAGTCCGTAGCCGCGGCGCAGACCATCTCCCACCCCCGCCAGCAACCCCTCACTGGGCAGCAGCATCAGCACCTCCTGGGGGAAGGGGGTGCTGGCCGCCAGGCTCTGAACCCCCAGCAGCACCGCCGCCAGCCCGACACCGACACTCCAGAGAGGCAGGCGCGATCCATGCCCCTGGGCGGGTGGTGGTCCGCTTCCCAGTCCGCCAGTGGTCATGGCCTGTACCGTCCAGCCCAGCGAGATTACGTGCAGCTCCGTCCCTAGGTTTGACCTTCTGCTCGAGGGACGCATGCCGGGCCCCATCGCTCAACTGCCGGCTTCACGGCCAGCGTCCCCTGCGGGATGTTCACGCCGCCGCCGCCGTCTGATTGCCCTGCTGGCCGGCTGCGCCGGGCTGGTGGGTCTGCTTCAGCCTCCGTCAGCGCTGGCGATCCCGGAGAAGGAGGCCATGAAGAAACTGGCTGTCATCCCGGTCTTCGTGCTGACCGATGCCAAGGGAATCCCCCTCCCCCTGCAACGGGAGAAGGCCCTGGTGCTCCCTCTCTACCTCGATCGGGGCAAGGCCGAACAGGAACTGGCCGCCTTTGTCAAGGCCAACCCCACGATCAAGGCCGGGGTGCTGCCCATGCCCATGAACGTGGCCCTGGAGCGGGTGCAGGAGCTCAACAAGTCGTTGAAGGACCGCAAACTGCTCTCACCGGTGATTCCAACACCGTCCGATCTGAGCCAGGCGCGCAGCCTGCTGGGCAAGCAGGGCATCGATCAGAAGACGATCCAGGAGGGTCTCTCCGTGCCGGTGTTTTTCACCAAGCCGCTGATCACCGTCAAGACGCCCCAGGGGGAGCGCGGGCTCTTTTTCTTCGACTACGCCTCGTTGCAGAAGGCGATGGCCAGCATTCCCGACCGCAACAAACTCACCGTTCAGGCCGCTGATCTCAGCGCCGTGATGGATCAGATCGTGAAGCAGGCGAAGGACACCTACGCCTTCTACCCAACACCGGAGTACTTCCGGTTGGTGGAGCAGCAGTCCAGAACCAAGGGGGCCGGCTCGGCCGGTTCTTCAGCACCGGCGGCCCCACGCCGCTGAATACGAACCGGAGTGGCGGCGGCTGAGCGTCTGGCCTAGCTCGAGCTGTCCTCCGGTTCGTCCTCCGGCTTCCCCTCCGGCAGCAGCTGGGTCAGCAGCCCTCCTGCCAGGAGCACCGCAGCGATGCCCAGCGCCAGGGGGCGATTGGTCTGCAGGCCGTCATCAGTCCAGAGTGCGGCGCTGAGGAAGGCACCCCCAAGCAACAGGGTCGGCACCAGCACGATTCCCTTGGCGGTGCGGTTCAGGCTCATGAGTCCTCGGTGTCGCCCTCCTCGGACGGACAACCCTGGGGGCGGATCAGTGACGGCAAGGGCTCGGCCAGGCCAGCGCTGATCAGGCCTGATCCCAGGTCATCACCCCCCTTCAGCACCTGGACACGGGCGAGCAGAACCCCATCAGCGGAACCCAGAGGACGCAGATTCACCCGCGTGCGGCGTGGCAAGTGCTGGCGCAGCCAGTCTTCCGCGTCTCCTGAATGCTCGGGGGTCACGCTGATGCAGCCCAGCTGGACCGGATAGCTGCGGTTCTGATCGCCCACCTGGAGCAGCACACCCGTCCGCACCTGCAGCACCTCCGCGGCGGCAGCGGGCAGGGCGAGGAAGGGATCGAGCAGCAGGCCCACCGCCAGGATCAGGGACAGAAGCAGAGGAAGGGGGCTCAGAGCTTGGCGCCGCAGCTGGGACAGAAGAGATGGGCGCTTTCGGTGCTGAAGCCGCAGGAGCCGCACTGGCGGGTGGTGTCGATCGCCAGCTCCGGATGGCTGGGAAGACCCACCATCTGAGCGTTGCTGGCGCCGGGTGGCACCATCGGATAGCAGTTCTCGTTGCGGCGCACACGCACGTCGATCAGAGCGGGTCCTGGATGGGCCAGGGCCTCGGCCAGCTGCTCGCGGAAGCTGGACCGCTCGCTGATTCCCACACCCTTCACGCCGAAGGCTTCGGCCAGCCGTGGGAAATCAGGCATGCCACGGGTCATCTCCGAGGCGGAGTAGCGCTCGCCGTAGAAACTCTCCTGCCATTGCCTCACCATCCCCTGCCAGCCGTTGTTGAGGATGACCACTTTCACGGGCAGGTCGTACTGGGAGAGGGTGCCCAGTTCCTGGATGTTCATCAGGATGCTGGCGTCGCCGGCCACACAGATGACCTGGTCGTCAGGGAAGGCCACCTGGACGCCCATGGCCGCCGGTAATCCGAAGCCCATGGTGCCCAGGCCGCTGCTGCTGATCCAGTGACGGGGGGGGTTGTTCAGGTACTGGGCGGCCCACATCTGGTGCTGACCCACATCGGTGGTGACGAAAGCGTCGGGGGCCAGGTCGCGCAGGGCCAGGACCACCTCCTGGGGGGCGATGGCCCCCTCCGGAGTGGGGATCACCAGCGGGTAATGGCGCTTCCAGCGGCTGATGCGCTCCAGCCAGGGAACGGTGCGGCCGTTGTCGCTCTCCCCGACCGAGGCCTCCAGCAGGGCCTCCAGGGCCAGGCGCACATCGGAGACGATCGGCACCTCAGGCAGACGGTTCTTCCCCACCTCAGCCGCATCGATGTCGATGTGGATCACCTGGGCGCGGGGGGCGAAGCTGTCGAGCCGCCCGGTGACACGGTCGTCGAAACGGGCACCGGCGGCGATCAGCAGATCGCATTCGGTGACGGCGAAGTTCGCGTAGGCGGTGCCGTGCATCCCCAGCATGCCCACGGCCAGCGGATGGCGCTCATCGAAGGCACCCTTGCCCATCAGGGTGGTGGTGACCGGCAGCTGGAAGCGCTCGGCCAGGGCGATCAGGGAGGTGTGGGCGCCGGAGCTGATGGCGCCGCCACCCACGTACAGCAGCGGGCGGCGTGCCTGGCGGATCAGCTCGATCGCCTGGGAGATCCGCTCAGGAGAGGGGCCACCGGGCAGCTGATAGCCCGCGGGAATGGCCGTGCCCGGCTCCACGGGGGTGTAGTCGAACTCCTCGAGCCCCACATCCTTGGGGACATCGATCAGGACCGGACCAGGGCGGCCCGTGGAGGCGATCAGAAAAGCCTCGGCCACGATCCGGCCGATGTCAGCGGGATCGCGCACGACCCAGGAGTGCTTCACGATCGGCAGGGTGATGCCGAAGATGTCGGTTTCCTGGAAGGCGTCCGTGCCGATGGCGGCGCGGGGCACCTGGCCGGTGATCACCACCATCGGCACGGAGTCCATCTGGGCCGTGGCGATGCCGGTGACCAGGTTGGTGGCGCCGGGTCCGGAGGTGCCGAAGCAGACGCCGACCCGTCCGGTGGCCCTGGCATAGGCGTCAGCTGCGTGGGTGCCCCCCTGTTCGTGCCGGACCAGCACATGCTTCAGCCAGCCCCGGCTCTCAGCCTTGTGCAGGGCGTCGTAGATGGGCAGGATCGCACCGCCGGGGTAGCCGAACACATCGGTGACGCCGTGACGATGGAGCGCATCCATCAGGGCGTCTGCGCCGCTCAGGCGTCCAGGAACGACCGGGGCAGCAGCCTCAGCGGGAGACCGGGCGTCATCGCCCGTCTCGGACCCTGCCGAGTGGGACGCGGGGCTGACGGTTGTCGAGGTCGTTGTCGAGGTCAAGGTGGTCACGGTCACGGTGGCGGGCAACACACGTAACGAAGACCGCCAGCGTAGGAGCTCACTTCCGACCTTGGGAGAACTGTTGCGGGGACTGTGGCTGCAACCGCCGGCCACGCACCATCGCCCGGAGAATCAGCCCCGGATCGAGCCAGGTGCCCCGGTAACGGATTCCCCAGTGGAGGTGGGGGCCCGTGGTGCGTCCGCTCAACCCCACATGGGCGATCAGCTGGCCGGCCCGCACCTGCTGGCCCCGGCGCAGCAGCACCGGGCCACTGGCGTAGGTGTCGCCACGGACCGTTCCGCCGAGGTGGCAGTACATGTGCTCGTACTCGCCAGAGCGGATCACCACCCCCACACCGCAGCCGCCGTCATGGAAGACGTCGACCACGGTGCCGGCCCACCAGTTGCGGATCGGCGAACCGAGCGGCGCGGCGATGTCGAGGCCGGAATGCATCTCCCGGCCGCCGCCCGGACCGGTGCGGCGACCGAAATGACTGGTGTAGCCAGCGAAGTGGACGATGGGGAACACCCCCCGTGCCCAGCGCAGATCCGATCGGGCCGGCTGGGGAGTCAGACCCAGGTCAACGGCCAGGCCGAGCTGCAGACCCACCAGGCCGGCCAGGAGTCCGCGAGGTCTAGAGGAGGCCGATGGCATGGAGCGGACCCCGACCACTCAGCAGCTCCAGCAGAAAAGCCGAGAAGCCGAGCATGGCCAGGCGTCCGTTCCAGACCTCGGAGCTGTTGTTCCACCCCCAGGCCCATTTGTCCTGGGGGTAGAGCTTCACCTGGGTGGGCAGGGAGGCGGCCTGATCCAGGTTCACTTCCGGGCCGGCCTGGGCCAGTTGCACCAGATCAGCCAGACCCTTGATGAAGGTGGGATAGGTGTCGAGAGCGGGCACACGCACGAAGTTGCTGATCCCGGCTTCCGTGGCGATCTCCCGGTATTCGATGTCGATTTCCTCGAGGGTCTCGATGTGTTCGCTCACGAAGCTGATCGGCACCACCACCAACTCCTTGACTCCTTCCTCCCCAAGCCGCACGAGGGCTTCGTCGGTGTAGGGCTTGAGCCATTCCACCGGACCCACCCGGCTCTGATAGGCCAGGGTGGAGGGATTGGGATGGCCGAGCAGCTCGTCCAGCTTGGCCATCACCAGCCTGGAGCAGGCTTCGATCTCCTGCTGATAGGGATCACCGGCTTCCTCCACGTAGCTCCTGGGCACGCCGTGGGCGCTGAAGAACACGTGGGCTGTGGCGGGATCGTGGCAGCTGCGCACGCCAGCGGCGATGAGTTCGGCCATCGCCAGCACGTAGCCGGGATGGTCGTACCAGCTGCGGATGCAGCGAATCGGCAGCTTGCTGAAGGCGGGATCGGCCTGGCGCAGGCGCTGGAGTTCGCGAAAGCTCGAGCCGCTGGTGCTGATGGAGAAATGGGGATAGAGCGGAAGCACCACCACTTCATCCACCGAATCGGCCTTGATGTCGCCCACAGCCGATTCCGTGAACGGATGCCAGTAGCGCATCGCCACGTAGGTGGTGGCCTGGACCCCGCGCTGGCGCAGCTCACTCTGGAGCTCGCGGGCCTGCTGCTCGGTGATGCGCCGCAGGGGGGAGCCGCCGCCGATGGCTCGGTACGCCTCCTTGGACTTGCTGCTGCGCAGGGTGCTGATCAGCCAGGCCAGGGGCTTCTGCAGCAGAGGTGTGGGCAGCCGGATGATCTCCGGATCCGAGAACAGGTTGTACAGAAAGGGGCCGACATCTTCGATGCGCTCAGGCCCGCCGAGGTTCAGCAGCAAGACGCCGACCCTGGCCATACCTGAAGTGGTCCATCGAATGGCTCAGAGCGTAACCCTGCTGGAGCCCGCTGGCGGTGGCGAGCACTGATCGATATCCTCGGCGCGCCCATCGCCGCACCCTGATCTGACCGTTGCCCTGAGCGCGTCCCTTGCCGCGATCGATGCGGCACTGAGCCAGGAGAATGCCCGTCTGGCGGCCAGCGGCCTGGCCCTGCGGCTGGAGCGGCGGGGAGGGCGGCTGGCCCTGCGCGGGCCCCTGCCCTGCCCACGGGGAGGCCCCCCGAGGGTGCAGCGCCTGAGCCTGGGCCTGGAGGCCAGCCCCAGTGGTCTCAACCAGGCCCGGCGGGACCTGAAACGGGTGAGCCAGGCCCTGCGCCAGCAACGGTTCGACTGGGGCGACTGGGGCCGACCCAGCGCAGCGGCTTCGGCGCTGGAAAGGCTCGAGGATTTCGAGAAGGCCTTCTTCAGCGATCCGCGCCGGCGTCGCAATCCCGCCGGCAGCCGCACCACCTGGAGCGCCGCCTATCAGCCGTACCTGCGCCGGCTGCGCGCCCGCCTGGAGCAGGGGGAGCCCCTGGTCAGCGAGCTGCTGGTCCAGGTCCTGGAGGCCTATCCCCCCGCCAGCCGCAGCCGTCAGCAGTGCGGTACCGCCCTGGCGTCGCTGGCCCGGCAGCTGGAGCTGCCCCTTCCCGCCGACTGGCGTGAGCGGGCCGCCGGCTATGGCCTGCACCAGGCCCAGTACCGACGGCTGCCCAGCGATGCCCAGCTGCTGGAGTGGGTGGAGCGCATTCCCAACCCCCGTTGGCGCCTGGTGTATGGCCTGATGGCCACCTACGGCCTGCGCAACCATGAGGTGTTCTTCGCGGATCTCTCCGCCCTGGCCCCAGGAGGTGACCGGGTGATCCGGGTGCTGCCCACCACCAAGACCGGGGAGCACCAGGTCTGGCCCTTCCAGCCCGACTGGGTGGACCGGTTCGATCTGGCCCCTCTGGGCGAGGGCGGCGACCGCCTCCCCGCTGTCTGCACCGACCTCCGGCGCACCACCCTGCAGCAGGTGGGCCGCCGGGTGTCCGAGCAGTTCCGCCGTTACGAGCTGCCCTGCACCCCCTACGACCTGCGCCACGCCTGGGCCGTGCGCACGATCCACATCGGCCTGCCCGACACGGTGGCCGCGCGGATGATGGGCCACTCGGTGGCGATCCACACCCGCACCTACCACCACTGGATCACCCGCCGGGATCAGCAGCAGGCCGTCGATGCGGCCCTGGCCCGCCAGCGGCCGACCCTCTGAGGCCACCAGCGCGCCAGAGTGCCCAGCGGTTGCCGAAGTCAGCGTCCATGTCCGACTCTCCAGCGACCGACCCGCTCGATCAGGTGGCGGCTGAGCTGGGGCCTGGCGGGGATCTCGCCCCCGAGCGCGATGTCGAGGCTTACCGCCGCCGCATGCAGCGGCGGCGGGAGGTGCAGCAGCAGCGGGTGGGGGAACGCAGCCTCGAAAAGGGGCTGGTGCTGGTGTTCACGGGAGATGGCAAGGGCAAGACCACGGCCGCCCTGGGACTGGTGCTGCGCACCCTGGGCCATGGCGAGGGTGTGGCGGTGGTGCAGTTCATCAAGGGCGGCTGGCAGCCGGGTGAGGCCCGGGCCCTGCAGCTCTTCGGTGACGACCTGGCCTGGCATGCCCTCGGCGAGGGCTTCACCTGGGAGACCCAGGACCGGGAGCGGGACCGGCAGCTGGTGCAGGAGGCCTGGCAGCGCTCTCTGGCCTATCTCGCCGATCCCGCCCGCAAGCTGGTGGTGCTCGATGAGGTCAATGTGGCCCTCAAGCTGGGGTATCTCGAGCTGGATCAGGTGCTTGAGGGTCTCGATCGCCGGCCGGAGCTCAGCCACGTGGCCCTCACGGGCCGGGGAGCTCCCCAGGGCCTGATCGATCGCGCCGATCTCGTGACCGAGATGAAGCTGGTGCGCCATCCCTTCCGCGAACAGGGGGTGAAAGCCCAGGCCGGCATCGAGTTCTGACCCTCGCGGTCGGCACGTCTGCATCTGCTGGAGCGCTTGCTACTCTGCCGCCGACTGTGTTCGCCGTGCGCGGAATTCCGATGGCTTACCAGCGTGTTCTGCTCAAACTCAGCGGTGAGGCGCTGATGGGAGAGCAGGGCTACGGCATCGATCCCGCCATTGTCCAGGCCATCGCGGCGGATGTGTCGGAGGTGGTCAACAACGGCAAGGAACTGGCCATCGTGGTGGGCGGAGGCAATATCTTCCGCGGTCTCAAGGGGTCCTCCGCCGGCATGGACCGGGCCACCGCCGACTACGTGGGGATGCTGGCCACCGTGATGAACGCCATCACGCTCCAGGACGCGCTGGAGCGGGTGGGGGTGCCCACACGGGTACAGACCGCCATCGCCATGCAGGAGATCGCCGAGCCCTACATCCGTCGCCGGGCCATTCGTCATCTCGAGAAGGGACGGGTGGTGGTGTTCGGCGCCGGCTGCGGCAACCCCTTCTTCACCACCGACACCACCGCCGCGTTGCGGGCCGCTGAAATCAACGCCGACGTCGTGCTCAAGGCCACCAAGGTGGACGGGGTGTATGACAAGGACCCGGCCCGCCACACCGACGCCATCCGCTACGACCAGCTCACCTTCCAGGACGTGCTCAGCGGCGAGCTGGCCGTCATGGACAGCACCGCCATCGCCCTCTGCAAGGACAACGCCATCCCGATCGTGGTCTTCGACCTGTTCGGGCCCGGCAACATCGGCCGCGCCATCGCCGGTGAGCCGATCGGCACCCGCATCGTTCCTGCCGGCTGACCCCGGACCCTTCCCCCCACCGCCCATGGATCTCGACGCCAGCATGCGCAAGTCGCTGGAAGCCACCCAGCGCACCTTCAACACCATCCGCACCGGCCGGGCCAATCCTTCCCTTCTCGACAAGATCACGATCGAGTACTACGGAACCGAAACCCCCCTGCGCTCGGTGGCCAGCCTCTCCACCCCCGACTCCCAGACGATCCAGATCCAGCCCTTCGACAGCGCAGCGATGGCCTCGATCGAGAAGGCCATTGCCATGAGTGATCTGGGACTCACCCCCAACAACGACGGCCGCCTGATCCGCATCAACATCCCCCCGCTGACGGCCGAGCGACGCAAGGAGTTCTGCAAACTCGCCGCCCGCTACGCCGAAGACGGCAAGGTGGCGCTGCGCAACATCCGCCGCGACGCAATCGACAAAGTCAAGAAGCAGGAAAAGGACGGGGAGCTCTCCGAAGATCAGAGCCGGGATGAGCAGGAGAAGGTGCAGAAGCTCACCGACCGCTACATCGCCGAGCTTGAGAAAAGCCTCGCGGAGAAGGAAGCCGACATCCTCAAGGTCTGAGCGTGGCCAGTGCTCCGGCCGGACCAGCCCTGGATGCTGATGTGATCGTGGTGGGTGCCGGTGCGGCAGGTGCTGCAGCGGCCTACCACCTGGCAGCCCGCGGCTGGCGGGTGAGGCTTCTGGAAGCAGGACGACTGCCCCGGGCGAAGCCCTGCGGCGGTGGCATGGCCGCTTCCGTCCAGGGACTCTTCCCGTTTGATCTCAGTCCGGCGGTCGATCGGGTGATCACCAGGGTGCGGTTCACCTGGTGTCTGGAGGATCCCGTGATCGCCGACCTGCCCGGGGAGGCCCCCTTCTGGATCGTCCGCCGCTCCCGGCTGGATCACTTTCTGGTGGAGCAGGCGGTGGGCTGCGGTGCCGATCTGCTCGAGGCCAGCGCCGTGGAGGAGATCACCCGGGAGGGGGATCACTGGCGCGTGCAGACGTCGGCGGGACGGCGGCTCAGCGCCAGGGCTGTGGTGATCGCCGACGGGGCTCACTCGGTCTTCGGCCAGCAGCTGGGGATCGGTTCGCCACAGCCCCGCTTCGCCTCGACCGTGTCGGTGGAGGTGGAGGGTGAGGTGCTGGAGCCCGACACGGCCCACTTCGAATTCGGCCTGGTGCGCCATGGTTTCAGCTGGGCCTTTCCCCGCCAGGGGGGCCTCAGCATCGGTGTGGGCAGCTTCATCGGCCGTGAGCCCCTCGAGGCCGAGGCCGTGCTGGGGCGCCTGCTGCCCAGCCTGGGCCTGCCACCCGACAGCGGCGAGCGGCGGGTGTCTCCTCTGCGGGTCTGGGACGGGCATCACCGGCTCCACCACGACGGCGGTGCCGTGGTGGTGGGAGATGCGGCCTCGCTGGTGGATCCCTTTCTGGCCGAGGGACTGCGCCCCGCCCTGCTCAGCGGCACCCGGGCCGCCGAGGCCCTCGACCGCTGGCTGGGCGGCGAGGCCAGGGCCCTGGAGGGCTACAGCGAGCGCATGCGCGCTGAATGGGGCCAGTCGATGGCCTGGGGACGACGCATCGCCCAGGTGTTCTACCGCCTGCCCCGTGTGGGGTATCAGCTGGGGGTGAAGCGACCCACAGCCCCGCGGCGCATCGCCCAGATCCTCTCGGGGGAGATGGGCTACGGCGACATCGCCCAGCGGGTGATCCGCCGCCTGATGTTCAACCGCTCGCCGAATTAACGCAGGCAGTCCTTGAGCTGACGCAGACGCTGATCGATGGAACAGAGCAGTTCGATGGCGAACATCGGCGATTCCTGGACGGCGAAGAGAAACTTCTCCCGGTTCATCACCAGGATCCGGCAGGGGGTGATGGCCCTGGCATTGCCGAAACGGCGGTGATCCGGGGTGACCAGGGCGCCGGCACCGAAGACATCCCCTTCCCTGATCTCCTCGTGGCCGGCGTCACCGTTCCAGCTGAGCAGGACGCTGCCCTGCAGCAGGCCGAACATGCAGTCGCCGGATTCTCCGGCCTTGAAGATCAATTCGCCCGGGGCGAACTCACGCACCTCACCCTGGGTGGCCAGGGCACGCAGGGTGTCGAGGGCATTCATGGTTCAGGCCAGGGGGGAGCGTCGAGTGTGGCTGATCAGGCACCGACGGCCGCGAGGGCCAGGGGAGCTCCGAGGCCGCCACGCACGTCCTCAGGCACCAGCCTGCCGTCGTGGTCGGTGTCGAGGGCATCGAAGACCGCGTCGCTGCCCAGCCACTCCTCGCGGGTGATGCAACCGTCGCCATCCATGTCGTTGAGCAGGAAGATCTCCTGGGCGGCGTGGGCGAAGGCGGCTTCCCCCTCCAGTTCAGCGAGGCGATGGGCCAGCTGCGCCTCGAGGGTTTCGATCGCCTTGCTGAAGCCGCGGATGCCCTCATCGAGCTTTTCGCTGGCCATGCGATCGGCCGCCATGGCGCTGACGTAGGCGCTGGCATCCAGGCTGAAGCGGGCCTCGGTGGCTGCCGGGCTGAGGGGATCGAGCTTGCGCGGCAGGGGAGCTTCGGTGGTCCGGAGCTGATCGAGGAGTTTCGGTGAAATCGTGAGCAGATCGCAGCCGGCCAGCTCGATGATCTCCTCGATGTTGCGGAAGCTCGCACCCATCACTTCCGTGCGGTAGCCGTGGGTTTTGTAGTAGTTGAAAATCTTGGTGACCGAGATCACACCGGGGTCTTCCGGACCGGGATAGTGCTCACGGCCCGTGTCCTGCTTGTACCAGTCGAGGATGCGACCCACGAAGGGTGAGATCAGGGTCACCCCCGCCTCGGCGCAGGCCACCGCCTGGGTGAAGCTGAACAGGAGGGTGAGATTGCAGTGGATGCCCTCCTTCTCCAGCGCTTCAGCGGCCTTGATGCCTTCCCAGGTGGAGGCGATCTTGATCAGCACCCGCTCCTTGCTGATCCCGACATGCTCATAGAGACCGATCAGCTTGCGGGCCTTCTCGATGGTGGCCTCAGTGTCGTAACTGAGCCTGGCATCCACCTCTGTGGACACCCGTCCTGGGACGATCTGGAGAATCTCCTTGCCGAAGGTGACGCAGATCTCATCGAGAGCTTCCAGCACCACCGCTTCGGCAGGGGCAGCGGCGCCGATCACCGTTCTGGAGGCCCGCAGGGATTCATCGATCAGCCGCTGATACAGCGGAATCTGGGCCGCCGCCAGGATCAGGGACGGGTTGGTGGTGGCATCGCGGGGAGTGAACTGCTTGATCGCTTCCAGTTCACCGGTGTCGGCGACGACCACCGTCATGGCAGCGAGTTGTTCGAGCAGGTTGGGCATGTCCCCAAACGTTGACGTCTGGATGAAGGCTAGCCAGGCACGGCTGGGCCCAACCGGAGCGTCCTCAACCCCGCACCGTTGGCTGAGCGGCGGGTTTGGTGCCGCTGCTGGGTGGAACTTTCTCGAGCACCAGCAGGGCTTCGATGATCTCCTTGGCCACCGGTACCGCCACCGTGGAGCCGTAGGCATTGCCCCCCTGGGGTTCATCCACCACCACGAGCACCACATAGCGGGGATCGTCGATCGGCAGGTGGGCCACGAAGCTGGTGATCCGGGCTCCCGGGATGTAAACCCCGTTGAGTGCCTTCTGGGCGGTGCCGGTCTTGCCACCGATGCGGTAACCAGGAACCTGAACGCCCTTGCCACTGCCTTTCTCCACGACCGTTTCCAGCCAGGCCATCACCTGCCTGGTGACGGCGGGTTGCATCAGCTGCAGGCCGCTGGGGGGAGGGGCCGGGGCCAGGCTGTCACCGGAGCGCAGGCCGCGGGTGATGTGGGGGCTCACCAGACGGCCACCGTTGGCGAGCATGGCGTGCAACTGCAGCAGCTTCAGCGGCGTCAGTGAGAACCCCTGACCGAAGGCGGCCGTCGCCGGTTCGATCGGCTGGGTGGTGAACTGCTCGCGGGTCTTGAGCTCTCCGGCCACGGCCCCTGGCAGATCGGTGTCCGGAATGGTGTCGATGCCGATCCGGCGCATCCACTCCCAGTAGATGGAGGGCTTGAGACGGCGCATGGCCTGCACCATGCCCACGTTGCTCGAGACCTGAAGAACGGTGGCGAAATCCAGAATGCCGTTGGCGCGGCGGTCGTGGTTGAAGATCGGCCAGCCTCCGATCGTGAGCTGACCGACGTCGTTGACGGTGCCGTTGGGCTGGATGGCCTTCTCCTGAAGGGCGATCGCCAGATTGATCGGCTTGAAGGTGGAGCCAGGTTCGTAGAGGTCCTGCACCGACCATTCCCGGAACAGACCCGGGGAAAACTTCCAGAACCTGTTGGGCTCGTAGCTGGGGCTCGAGGTGAGCGCGAGCATCTCGCCGTTGCGCACATCCATCACCATGGCGGAACCCCGCTTGGCCTTCCACTGCTTCAGCTGTCTGGCGAGCGCCTGCTGGGCCACCTGCTGAAGGCGGGAATCCAGGGTGAGCTGCAGCCGCAGATCATCGGTGTAGAGAACGCCGGCCTGGAGACCGTCGGGCAGAGGGGTGCCATCGGCGCCGCGGCGCATCTGACGAGTGGTTTCCTGACGGCGCAGGTCCTTGTCACGGCTCTGCTCCAGACCGGCCTGGGCCACCCGCTCCAGGTTGAGGAAGCCGACCACGTTGGCGAACAGCTGACCCTGGGGATAGATCCTCTGGGGGTAGGGCTCGAGGTCAAGGCCACTGATGCCGAGCTCCCGCAGACGGCGGGCTGTTTCCGGATCGAGATCCGTGGCGAGCTTGACGCCGGTCTTGCGGCCATCGATCGTGCGCATCAGATCCGCTGAAGGCACCATCAGCACTTTGGCGAGTTTCTCGACCGTTTCCGCACTGCTGCGGATCAGGTTGGGGTCGTCTCCGGGAAAGTTGAAGTAGCGGGGATGGGCCCAAAGGGTGAAGCGTTCCTCATCCAGGGCCACCAGCCGGCCCTTGCGGTCAACGATCGGCCGTCGCTTGCCGATCGGTTTCGTCTTCTGGGTCTGGATCGCCCGGGCCCGCTGCTGCAGCCGGTCACCCTCCTTGACCTGCAGCCAGGCCAGACGTCCGGCCAGGCCCAGCATGGCCAGGCAGAGCGTGAGATACACGGTGAGCAGGCGGCCGGCCGGCACCGGCTGCAGCTGGATCACCCGGCGTCTGCTGCTGTGGGTGTTGTCCGCCTGCGGTGAACCGCGCCCCCCTCCATGGAGGGGGATGGGGGGGGACCCAGTGGCGGAGCGTCGGACCACCCTCAATACCCAGCGCGAACGATCCGGGGGTCGAGGCTGATCCGGCTCAGCTCCCCACCGAGCGTGCGGGGGTCGAGCGCCTGGAGGCTGAACGGCCTGCTCTGGGGTTGGCTGGCCGTGGGATTGGACAGGCCCTGAGGAGCCCCGGCGCTGGGGGAAGGCAGATGGATCAGGCGCTGGAGGCTGGTGGGCACCAGCAGGCCGGGACGGCGAGCCATCGCCAGGTGGTGCTGCTCAAGCACCGCGGTGGATTCCTGAAGCCGGTGCTCCAGCACCTGGGTCGACTCCAGCAGCTCAAAGCTGCGGGTCCACTGACCCTGCCAGTGCAGGGTGAGAGCGGTGAGACCCACCATCGAGAGGCCGAGAGCCACAAGCAGGCCATCGGAGGCCCTGTGCAGACCGGCCAGCCAGGGGGCCTGGCGAACCACGCGCCGGGCGGAGAAGGAGCCCTGGATCAGTTCCAGGGAACGGCGCCTGAAGAAGGGCTGGGGCGACGGAACGGCGACCACCGGAACCTGACGAATCTCCGCAAGTGAACCATGGGGCGCAAGGGGCAGCAAGGCGACGATCAGCGTGCCAACAAGAGCAGGTTGGTGAAGGTGAGTCCGTTCCAGAGAGCGTGGAGCCCCACGCAGGTGCTCAGGCGGCCACTGCTCAGACGCAGCCAGCCCAGACCCAGGCCAAGGGTGAACAGGGGGGGGAATTCGCCGAGGCTGAGATGAGCGATGCCGAAGACTGCGCTGCTGATCAGCACCGCGGGCAGGGGCCCGATCTCCCGACCCACCACCGGCAGCAGAACGCCACGGAAGATGGTTTCCTCGAACAGCGGGGCCAGCACGATGGCCGTGAAGGCGAAACAGGCCAGGGTCAGGCCGTTGCCGCTGCGCAGCACCAGCTCCAGCAGTGGATTGCTCCCGCCGACGTCAATCCAGAAGTGCTGCTGCAGCCAGCCCACCAGGGACACCAGGGGCAGCACGATCAGCAGGTACTTCACCGACTTGCGCAGGGCTGAACCCAGCGGACGCCAGCGGAACTGAAGCCAGCCGCTCTCCGGGGCCTCACCACCCGACCGCAGCAGAATGACGAGCATCAGCAGCGGGGCGGCCATCAGCCCGAGGTACATGGTGAGCACCGTGAGGCCATCGGCGAGCGGAGGCTTGATCGCCAGTGCCGAGAGCGTGGCCTGCAGCAGGGGACCCAGCAGCACCGGCGTGAGCACTTCCCCCAGCAGCACGAAGCCTCCCGCGATCAGAAGCACCACATCGATCACCCCCAGATCGGGGCCCACCAGGGCAGGCAGCGGAGCCTGCTTGCCACGCCAGCGCAGCCAGCCTTCCCTCAGCAGCAGCGCCAGTCCGGCCAGCAGGGCCACGGCCGGCAGCAGGTTGATGCCCAGCAGCTGCAGCAGGGCCCGTCGCTCGGCGGCCGGCTCGGAGCACTCGCTGGCCATGTCGCCCAGCACTTCGCAGCTGAGACGCCGCACCAGCGGGTCCTGGAGCATGCCCACCGCCTCGACGGGTCTGCTGCCCCCCTGGGGCAGCAGGAGCAGCTGCTCGATCAGGGGCCGGTCCTCGTTGGCGACAAGCCGTTGCAGTTGAAGCAGCAACGGCCGTGCGGCGTCCGGTTGCCCCTGGCGCAGCTGCAGCAGCGCCCGCTCCAGCAGGCTGATCCTGGCCTCGCGTTCACCGCCGGCCTGGGCGGTTCCCGGGGCCGTGGTGCTGTCGCCGCTCTCCTCCGCCTGCAGGTCCAGCTCCGCCAGCAGGAGAGCTCCAGGGTCCACACCCACCAGCAGCGGCCGCAGCGATGGCGGAACCGCCGGGGCGGCCAGCACACTCAGTTCCAGTTGCCGCCGGGAGAGGTCGTCACCCACCGACGGGCGATCCAGACTCTCCAGCAGCCCGTTGAGCCAGAGCAGCAGGCTCAGCACCAGGCTGGCCATGGCCAGCCCCACTTTCAGGGACCCGGCCCGTCCTCGCCCTCCTGTTGCCACCCGAGCTCCTCGCAATCGAGCGATTCTCCCCCGAGCCCGACGGGATCCCTCCCATACGATGACGGCGCTTCCAGCTCCAGACCCCGTGCCCCTTCGGCTCCTGCTCGTCCGCCACGGACTCAGCAGCTTCAACACCGAGCGCCGCATCCAGGGCCGGGATGATCTCTCCTCCCTCACCGACGACGGCCTCAGCCAGGCCCGTCTCACCGGGGCGGCACTGGCTGACCTTCGTCTCGATGCCGTCTACAGCTCTCCCCTGAGCCGGGCCGCCGCAACCAGCACCGCGCTGCTGGAGGCCCAGGGCGGTGGGCTCAGCGCCGAGTTCGACGACGATCTGCTCGAGGTGGATCTGGGCCCCTGGTGCGGCCTGCTGGGCAGTGAGGTGAAGGAACGATGTCCCGAGGCCTACCGCCTCTGGAGGGAGGCTCCCGATCGGCTGGAGTTGGAACGCTCCGATGGCAGCCGCTTCCGGCCGATTCCGGAACTGATGGACCAGGCCCGCCGCTGGCTGGATCGCCTGGAGCGCCAGCATCTCGATCACGGCGATCAGGCGGGAGAGGATCTGACCACGGTGCTGGTGGTGGCCCACAGCGCCATCCTGCGCTGCCTGGTGCTGCAGCTGCTGGGGTTGCCCGCCAGCCGCTTTCAGGGACTTCGCCTGGAGAACGCCTCCCTCTCGGTGTTCAACCTGCAGCGTCAGACCGCCGGCGGCGTGCAGGTGCAGATCGAGTCCCTCAATGTCACCGCCCACCTCGGCAACGGACTGCCGCCGAAGGGGGCCGGGGCACGTCTGCTGCTGGTGCGTCACGGCGAGACCGACTGGAACCGCCAGGGTCGCTTCCAGGGGCAGATCGACATCCCCCTCAACGCCAATGGTCTGGCCCAGGCACACTCGGCGGCGGACTTCCTCAGCGAGGTGCCGATCCAGAAGGCCTTCACCAGCTCGATGGCCCGGCCCCGCCAGACCGCCGAAGCGATCCTCACGGCCCACCCCGGAGTGATGCTCAGCAGCCAGGAGGGCCTGGTGGAGATCGGTCATGGCCAGTGGGAGGGGCGCCTCGAGCAGGAGATTTCCCAGGAGTGGGGAGACCTGCTGCAGCAGTGGAAAGTCGCCCCCCACACCGTTCAGATGCCCGACGGTGAGACGCTCCAGCAGGTCTGGGATCGTTCCGTGGCCTGCTGGACGGCCCTCGCTGCAGGCCTGGAGGCTGAGGAGACCGCCCTGGTGGTCGCCCATGACGCCGTCAACAAGACGATCCTCTGTGCCCTGCTGGGCCTCACCCCGGCTGACATCTGGATGGTGAAGCAGGGCAACGGTGGCGTGAGTGTGATCGACTGGCCGCCACCGGGCCGTGCGGGCGCAGCCCTGCCGGTGGTGACCTGTCTGAACCTCACCACCCATCTCGGGGGCGTCATCGACCGCACCGCCGCCGGCGCCCTCTGATGACGGCCCTGCTCCTGCGGGATGTCCAGCTGCTGCAGGGGCCCGACCAGCCTCTGACACGCAGCGATGTGCTTCTCGAGCAGGGCGTGATCAGCGCCTTTGGTGCCAGCGCCCGCGAGGGGGCGACACGGCTGGGCCTGCATCCGAGCCCCGCTGATGCCTGGCTGCTGGCGCCGGCCCTGGTGGATCCCCACAGCGTGCTGGAGGAGCCCGAGGACGGCCGTGCCGAAACCCTCGAAAGTCTGGTGCGCTCAGCCTCGGCGGCCGGGTACGGCACCGTGGCGCTGCTGCCGCGGGCCCGCATCTGGCGCGACCGGCCCGAATGCCTCCGCCTTGGGGTGGAGGCCCCCTTCCAGTTGCCGCTGTGGGGGGCATTCAGCCTCGGCGGCCGGGGGGAGGACCTCTCAGCCCACGCCGATCTGCTGGCCGCCGGTGCCCTCGGACTGGCGGAGGAGGGGGAGCTGCCTCCGCTGCCGCTGCTGGAGCGGGGGCTCAGCATCGGAGAATGCGCGGATTGTCCCGTGCTTCTGGCACCACGGAACGCCAGCCTGGATCACGGAGGATTCGTGCGCGAGGGGGTGGAGGCCCTGCGTGCCGGCTGGCCCCTGGACCCCCCCCTGAGCGAGACCATCCCCCTGCAGAACCTGCTGGCCCTTGCGGCCTCACTGCCCCAGGTGAACCTGCGCGTGGCCAATCTCTCGACCGCTGCAGGAGTGAAACTTCTGCGGGCGGCCGATCCGTCTCCGATGGCCACGGTCTGCTGGTGGCATCTGGTGGCTGACAGCGGCGGCCTCGATCCCGTGGCCGAGGGCTGGCGGCTGGTGCCCTCCCTGGGCACCCCCGGGGATCGCCGTGCCCTGGTGGACGCGCTGGCCGACGGGGTGATCAGTGCCGTGGCGGTGCACCACCAACCGCTCGATCCCGAGGAACAGCTGCTGCCCCTGGATCAGCGCCGGCCTGGTCTGGCGGGTCACCGCTACGTGTTGCCGCAGCTGTGGCACCACCTGGTCCGGGAGCAGGGCTGGAGCCCGGAAGCGCTCTGGCAAGCCCTCTGCTGGGGCCCGGCCCGGCTGCTGGATCTGGAGGAGCCCGTGCTCGAGTGCGGCTCGAGGCGCTGGATCCTCTTCGACCCCGACAGGGAGTGGATCCCCACGGCCGATGGCTATGCCTCCAGGGCGGCCAACCAGCCCCTGGGGGGCGAGGTGCTCAGGGGGCGGGTGCTGGCGACGGGGCTGCTTCCCCGGCTTTGGCTGGGGCCCCGCTGAGGGGGTCCGGAGCCCCGAGGGGACCCGTGCGATCCAGCGGCCAGAATCGGTAGAAGGCCCGGCCGATGATCTCCTTGCGGGGCAGGAAGGGTCCCCCCGGCCAGAAGCGTCCGTCCCAGCTGTTGGCTCGGTTGTCGCCGAGGGCCAGCACGGTCCCCGGGGGCACCACGGTGTCGAGGGTGCGGCAGGGTCCGATGCCCTGGCTGTCGATCGGGCAGAAATTCTCGACGTAGGGTTCGCTGATGGCCTTGCCGTTGATGCTCACCTGCCCGCGCGGGTTGACCACCACCCGGTCGCCGGGAATCGCGACCACCCGTTTGATGTAGGCGTCGCAAGCCGGCTCCTGGAGGCCGGGGATCGAGCCGATCAGGGGAAGGTTCACCAGCAGGCAGCCAAGCGGGCTGGAGCGCCGGTTGGCCTGCAGGGCGGGGTCGAAGTGGAAGGGGGAGTGAAACACGACGATTTCTCCCCGCCTGGGGGCACGGCTTCGAAAGCTGATCTTCTCCACCAGCAGCCGGTCCTGGATCTGCAGGCCGGGCAGCATCGAGCCCGACGGAATGAAGCGCGCCTCCAGCAGAAACTGCCTGATGCCGAGGGCCACCGCCAGGGTGAGCACCACGCTGCGCCAGAACGCCCAGGAACTCTCCGGGTCCTGGCCCGAGTGCTCCTGCGGCTGAGATCCCTTCTCCGGCTCGTGATCAGGTGTCCCTGCAGGTGTGGTCGGTGATGGGGAGTCCTCGGCGCTCAATGCACTCCTGCTGGAGCCGGCCACCTTAGGGCTCCGGAGCGGGACGGACCCCCTCTCTACCCTGAGTCGATCGACGCTGTTCTCCATGGTGCGGCCGCGCTGGCATCTGAGGTCCTCGGCAGGCAGCAACAGCCTCGGGCACCGCTGGGATCAGTTCGTGGCCCTCTGGGCGGCCTTGAATCTGCTCTGGGTCTGTTTCGACATCACCTACGTGCCGCTGCGCACGTTCTGGCTGCAGCGCAACCTCTATCCGCTCCCCTCGGCCCCGCTGGTGCTGCGGCTCAGCTTCCTGCCCGACATCACGCCTTACTACGACCCGGTGAAGGGGATCGAAGCCCACCGGGAGACGCAGGCCTACCTGGAAGCCTTCGATCAGATGGACCGTGCCCTGCTGGATGGGGGGGCGGCCGTCGACCTGCGTCGGCGTCAGGTGATCCTCACCGAGCGGATGATCGACGACAACCCCTTCCTGGCCTCGGGGGGCGCCGGCACGCTGGAGAAGATCAAGAATCGTCTGCGCGAGCGGGCTGACCAGGATTCGGCCAAACAGTCGGCCGGGCAGCTCCTGGGGGACGACTGGCTGCGGAGCCGGCCCTGGAGCGAGGAGCGCCTGTTCTGGCAGCAGCAGGTGCTGCCGCTGGTGGCCACCAACTACTGGCGCTCCATCGATGAGAACGGCCGTCCCACCGACAATTTCTGGCGCTTCGATCTGGTGCTGTTCCAGAGCGTCTTCCTGGCGGACATCCTGCTGCGGGCGGCACGGCTGCGTCGCCGCCTGCCCGGCCTGAGCTGGGGAGAGGCCCTGCTGCGGCGCTGGACCGATCTGCCCCTGCTGATGCCGTTCTGGCGCTGGCTGCGTCTGGTTCCTGTGGTCGAGAGGCTGCAGACCAGCGGGCTCGTGAACATGGAGCCCCTGCGGGCCGTGGTCAGCCGGGCCGTGGTGGCCCTGCTGGCGGTCGAGCTGTTCGAGGTGCTCGCCCTGCAGCTCATGGACGGGGCCCAGGGGTTGATCCGCTCCCCCCAGTGGCCCGAACGCATCCGCCGCCTGCGCAGTCATCAGACCGTTTCGATCAACGACGAGCGCGAACTGGTGGAACTGATGCGCATCTGGGGTCCCCTGCTGCTCAGCGATGTCGGGCCCCGCCTGGCACCCCAGCTCCAGGCCGTGCTGGCCCATGCCCTGCAGCAGACGCTTCAGTCGATGGTGGTGCCCCCGGGGCTGCGCCAGCTGCAACTGCTGATGCAGGTGGAGCAGCAGCTGACCCAGCAGCTCGCCTCCGGACTGGTGGACAGCATGATGGAGCTCTCGCGCGGGGCCGGTTCAAGGCTGCAGCGGCGCGACAACCGCCAGATCGATCTGCTGCGTGACTGTGTCGATCGCTTCTGGGATGAGCTGGCCCAGGCCCTCGAGCGTGGTCCGGTGCTGGAGCGCAGCCAGCAGCTCGTCTGCGCGCTGCTGGAGGAACTCAAGCTCACCTACCTGGCTCAGATCAACCGCACGGGGATCGATGCCCTGATCCGCGAGCTGGATCAGCTCACGGTGCCACCGGCGGCGACAGTTCAGGACCAGCCAATGGCAGCTGAGCCTTCAGAGCGTCCTTCCAGACCTCGGGATCAAAACCCGTGAGCGGCGCAACGCCTTCAGCCAGCAGCAGGGGGCGTCGGATCAGCTTGCCATCGGCGGCCAGGGCACTGATGGCCTCGTCGGCAGACATCGCCCTGACCCGGGCGGCACCGAGGGCGCGATAGCTGGCCCCACTGGAGTTGAACAGCCGTCGGGGATCAGCAAGGCGGGGCCAGACCTGCGCCAGCACCTCTCTGGAGGGGGGCGAGAGAGTGATGTCGATCACGTCCACTTCAACGCCCTCAGCCGCCAGCCACTTCAGAGCCCGGCGACAGGTGGAGCATTTCGGGTAGCTGTACAGCCGTGGGCGGCCTCCGCCGGAGGCCCCAGCCGGGGTCACTTCCGCCCGACGAGTGATTTCAGTGCGCCGACAAGGCTGTTGGAGCCCTTGCCCACGGCGGCATCCGGACGGGTGCGGATGGTCACATCGCCATTGACGCTGGTGCGGCAGCTGAGGCGGTAGTTGGCGGGGCGATCGGAGAGGTACACCTGCTCGACGTCGCTGCGGGGAGAGAGATTCTGGGCGCCCTCAACAACTTCGACGACACAGGTGCCGCACTGGCCAAGGCCGCCGCAATTGTTGAAGTTGTTCAGGCCCTTGTAGGGGTTGATGCCCGCATCAAGTGCAGCCTGACGCAGGTTGGCCCCCTCGATGCAACCAACCTTCTGGTCTTCATTGACGAAGCGGATGGTGGGCACGGATCGCAGCGGCTACTGGCGCGAACCAACTTACCGTCCAGCGGGCCTTCGGACAGCCGCCTTGAAATGGTTGTTGGTCGGGGCGCGCGCCGCCGCTGCCTACGATCCAGGGGAGCACGCACAGGGCCATGGCTGCAGCGATCAGCGGCGAATCCTCCGGGTATGACCTGGTGGTGCAGGGCCTGATCCCTGGCTACGCCAGCCTGGCCAGGCTCGGAGTGGCTCTGCTGGCGGCCTCACCCCTTGCCGGCCAGGCCGGAGCGGAGGTGCTGGTGGCCGGCTGCGGAACCGGAGCGGAGCTGGTGGAGGCCCTGGCCCAGCGCCCCGACTGGCGGCTGAGCGCGATCGACCCCTCCGCAGCGATGCTCAGCGCCGCGCAGCAGCGCCTCGGCGCGGCGGCAACCGGCATCCACTGGCGGCAGTGCACGGTGGAGGCCCTGGAGCTGGAGGCCGGGTTCGATGGGGCGCTCTCGGTCCTGGTGCTCCAGTCCCTGCCGGATGACGGAAGCAAACTGGCGTTTCTCACCGCCCTGGCCCGCTGCCTCCGGCCCGGGGGCCAGTTGCTGCTGGTGGATCTGATGCGCCCGGCTCTTCCCCTGCTGGAGGACCAGGTGGCGGAGGCCTGGCTCGGTTTCCAGAGGGCGTCTCAGCTGCAGGCCCCACCTGAGCTGCTCGAGCCACTCACCCACGGGACCCATCCGGTGGGACTGGCGCGGCTCACAGCCCTGGTGAATGCCGCCGGCTTCGGGGATCCGGCGAGGGTCTTCCAGGGCCTCGATTACGAGGGATTCCTGCTGCAGCGCTCCTCCTGAGCGGCGAGGGCGGCCTGGATGCAGCGTTCCAGCAGGTCCGGCACGTCCTCGGCATCCTTCCAGCCGAGGATCTCGACGGCCCTTCCCTCGAGATTCTTGTAAGTGCGGAAGAACTCGGCCACATCCTCGAGCTGGTTGACGGCGATCTGGCGAATGCTGCGCAACCCGCTCTGACGACCATCGGCCTCGGGGACGCACAAGAGCTTTCCGTCATGGGCGCCGCAGTCGATCATGTCGAGATAACCGATCGGCCGGGCGGTGATCAGGCAGCCAGCGAAGGTGGGCTCCTCCATGATCACCATCGCGTCGAGGGGAGCCCCGTCCTCGGCCAGGGTGTTGGGGACGAAGCCGTAGTCGAACGGATAGCGGACCGAGGAATGGAGCACCCGATCGAGAGCCATCAGTCCGGCCACGCCGTTGTATTCGTACTTGTTGCGACTACCGGCGGGGATCTCCACCACCAGGTTCACCAATCCCGGGGATGGCGAGGCGGCCAGGTTGCTGATGTCCACGGCTGATGGGGATGGTGAAGCGGGGATCAGCCCGGAAGGCGCTGCGCTCCAGCAGAACGGCGGCCACTGGAACGATCAGAGCCAGCAGGGCGATCGTGGCTCCCAGCAGCGGTGACCCTGGGTCCAGGAAACCCTCTGGACTGTACGAATCATCCTTGGACTCCCCTCTGGCGGCTGTGGACCCCGGCGGCCGTGACTCGGCAGCGGCGGAGGTGAGGAGGGTGGCGAAAACAGCAGTGGAGGTGGCTTCGGCTGTGGCTGCGGGAGAGCCGGTTCGCGGAGGTTCGGAATCCATGGAGTGGGAAGAGGGACCGGCTTCGAGGAGCAGTGTTCGATGGGCACTCAGGCCGATCAGGATGCTGAACCTGGAAGCAGCATCCGCCTGGCTGGTGGGACGGAATGTCCCGCAGTCAGACGGAGACCGACTTCAATATGCCATCTCCGGCAACTTTCTGCCCAAGCCCATGACAGGGCGCTCAGGCGGCAGGACGGGACTGCTCCAGCTGATCGCGCTTGCTGCTGAGCTCCGACGGGGCCTGATCCAGTCCCTGCAGGCTGTGTCTGATGGCCTGAAGTTCCTCGAGGATCGAGCTGAGCAGCTGCTGGGTGGCTGTGGAGGGTGAATTGAGCACCTCGACGGTCACCTCCTTGATGCGCAGCACGTCGCGGGCGAAACGGGCCACCTCATTGGGGTGAAACAGCAGCGCTTCCTTCTGATCGGTGCGGTATTCCGGATTGAGCTTGCGCGGATTGAAGGGTGGGTTGAGGTTGCGCGGATCGGTGTTGGTGTAGCGGTACACCGAGGCTCTGGAGCGGTTGAGCGCCTTCTGCACCTCATCGATGCCGATCAGCCCTTCAGCCGGTTCGGGGCCTGGATCCGGCAGGCCGGCAGGCCAGGAGGGGGCCACGGTCGGAGGAAGCTCTCCGCTGGAGCCGGCCGTGGGTGCAACCATAAGACTTATCTTGGACGGCTGGGAATTCATGCCGACGTTAGCAGAGGAAGCCTGGTTGGCCAGGCCTCTGGATGGGCCCACCTGTGGCGTGATTAAACCGGTCCCGCTGGCCCCCTGCAAGACCCGGTGATAAGGTCCCAGGCCGCTCAAGCTGCTCATTTCCATGCGCGTCTCCCGCCTGATGCTGGTGACGCTGCGGGATGACCCGGCGGAAGCCGAGATCCCCTCCCACAAGCTGCTGCTGCGGGGCGGTTACATGCGCCGGGTGGCCTCGGGGGTGTACGCCTATCTGCCCCTGCTCTGGCGCGTGCTCAGCAAGATCTCGACGATCGTGCGCCAGGAGATGGAGGCCACCGGCGCCCTGGAAACCCTCCTGCCTGCCCTGCAGCCCGCCAGCCTCTGGGAGCGCAGCGGCCGCTGGCAGGGGTACACCGCCGGGGAGGGAATCATGTTCCACCTGGTCGACCGCCAGGAGCGCTCCCTCGGGCTCGGGCCCACCCATGAAGAGGTGATCACGGCCCTGGCCGCCGACCTGCTGCGCTCCTACCGGCAACTGCCGGTGACCCTCTACCAGATCCAGACCAAATTCAGGGATGAGATCCGGCCCCGCTTCGGCCTGATGCGCGGGCGTGAATTCATCATGAAGGATGCCTATTCCTTCCATGCCGACGAAGCCGACCTCAGGCTCACCTATCAGCGGATGGATCAGGCCTACCGGCGCATCTTCAGTCGCTGTGGCCTGCGCACCGTGGCCGTGGAGGCCGACAGCGGTGCCATCGGCGGTTCGGCCAGTCAGGAGTTCATGGTCACGGCCGATGCCGGGGAGGATCTGATCCTCAGCAGTGCCGACGGCCGCTACGCCGCCAACCAGGAGCGGGCCTGCTCCCTGCCGGAGCCGGCGGTTCCCCTGGTGCCGGCCGCTGACGGGGCGGTGGAACTCCACACGCCTGGTCAGCACAGCATCGAAGCCCTCTGCACCGCCCATGGCTTCGACCCCAGCCAGACGGTGAAGGTGCTGCTTCTGCTGGCCCGCTGCGCCAAAGGCCAGCCGAGGCCCGTGCTGGTGAGTCTGCGCGGTGATCAGCAGCTCAACCCCACCAAGCTCGCCAATGCCGTCAGCGCGACCCTGGGGGAGGCGGCCGGTGCCCTGCTGGACCTGGAGCCGATCACCCCGGAGCAGATCCGGGCTGAGGGACTGCCCGTCTGGCCCCTGGGCTGCATCGGACCGCACCTGGGGGATGAGCTGCTGGCCGGTGCCCGCAGCTGGCACCCCGCGTTTCTGCGCCTGGCGGACCCCACCGCCGCGGAGCTCGACGCCTTCGTCTGCGGCGCCAATCAGCCCGACACTCACCTGGTGGGAGCCCGCTGGCTGACTCTGGGCGCCGGGCTGCCGGGGGTGGCCGATCTGCGCTCAGCCCAGCCGGGGGAGCGCTGTCTCCAGGATCCCAGCCAGCGGCTGGAGGCCACTCGCGGCATTGAGGTGGGACACATCTTTCAGCTCGGGCGCAAGTACTCCGAGGCCCTCGACGCCACCTTCACCAATGAGCAGGGTCTGGATGAACCCCTCTGGATGGGCTGCTACGGCATCGGGGTGTCCCGTCTGGCCCAGGCCGCCGTGGAGCAGCACCACGATCAGCAGGGCATCCGCTGGCCCGTGGCGATCGCGCCCTTCGAGGTGATCGTGGTGGTGGCCAGTGCCCAGGACCCCGTTCAGGTGGCTCTCGGGGAGCGCCTCCATGACGAGCTCGAGCAGGCGGGTCTCGAAGTGCTGCTCGACGACCGCAGCGAGAGGGCCGGTGTGAAGTTCAAGGACGCCGATCTGATCGGAATTCCCTGGCGGGTGGTGGTGGGGCGGGGCGCCGCTTCCGCCCAGGTGGAGCTGGTGGAGCGCGCGGGCGGGGCGAAGCGCGACATGGCGGCCGAGGCGGTGGTGGCCCTGCTGCAGCAACAGATCGTTGCCGCCCGTCTGGGCCTGGAGGCGACGGGGTGCCCGTAGGATCGGCCGACGACGTGAGGAGATGCTGATGACGGATGTCTGGAGGTCGTTCTCCCGTTCCGCAGGGGCTGCCCTCAGCACAGCCCTGGAGGCCCTGGGCTCCGGGTTGTGCTCCAGGACCTGGTGGAGCCGCACGCTCACTCCCGTGCTGGCGATCGTCCTGGGCCTCAGCCTCACGCTGAGCAGCTGCGGCAGTGTCGGCAACAGCCTCAGCGGGTCCTACGTCGAGGACACCATGACGGTGGCTGAATCACTGCTGGGAACCATCGCCCTCAGCCAGGATGATCCAGCGCGGCCGGACGCCGAAAACGAGGCCCGCGTTCTGATCAACGACTACATGGCGCTCTACAGGCCGAAGGGACGGGTGAACGGACTGCCTTCCTTCACCACGATGCAGACCGCGCTGAACTCGCTGGCGGGGCACTACACCAATTATGCCAACCGCCCCATTCCCGATGCGCTCAAGGCACGCCTCGAAAAGGAATTGAAGAAGGCCGAAACCTCCGTGGTGCGTGGCACCTGATCGACCTTCAAGGCCCGGAGCGACGCCTGAGCTGGGCTGAGCCAGCTTGACTTCAGACCACCGGGCTTTGACGAAGGGGCTGTTCATCTGAGACTCTTGACCCTTGTGCTTTGAAGCGGCTGCGGGCCGCTGTGTCCTTGGCCAATGTTGTCGTCATCGGTGCACAGTGGGGCGACGAGGGAAAAGGCAAGATCACTGATCTGCTGAGCCGATCCGCCGATGTGGTGGTTCGTTATCAGGGCGGCGTCAATGCCGGTCACACGATCGTGGTCGACGACAAGGTGCTGAAGCTGCACCTGATTCCCTCCGGAATTCTCTACGCAGACACCATCTGCCTGATCGGCTCGGGCACGGTGGTGGATCCGCGCATCATGCTCGAGGAACTCGACATGCTCGAGGACTACGGCATTGATATTTCGGGTCTGAAGCTGGCCTCCACGGCCCACGTCACCATGCCCTACCACCGCCTGCTCGATCAGGCGATGGAGCAGCGGCGCGGTGACCGGCGCATCGGCACCACCGGCCGTGGCATCGGACCCACCTACGCCGACAAGTCGGATCGCAACGGCATCCGGGTGATCGATCTGCTCGATCCCGAGCGCCTGCGCGAGCGCCTGATGGGCCCCCTGGCCGAGAAGAATCTGATCCTGGAGCGGATCTACGGCCTCGAGCCCCTCGATCCCGAGGTGGTGCTGCAGGAATATCTCGCCTATGGCGAGCGTCTGGCCCCCCACGTGGTCGACTGCACCCGCACGATCCACCAGGCGGCCCGCGCCCGCCAGAACATCCTCTTCGAGGGCGCCCAGGGAACCCTGCTCGATCTCGACCACGGCACCTACCCCTACGTCACGTCCTCGAATCCCGTCTCCGGCGGCGCCTGCATCGGTGCCGGCGTGGGCCCGACGCTGATCGATCGGGTCATCGGCGTGGCCAAGGCCTACACCACCCGCGTGGGCGAGGGACCGTTCCCCACCGAGCTGCAGGGCAGCCTCAACGACCACCTCTGCGACCGGGGGGGGGAGTTCGGCACCACCACGGGCCGTCGTCGCCGCTGTGGCTGGTTCGATGGGGTGATCGGTCGTTACGCCGTGGAGGTGAACGGTCTGGACTGTCTGGCCATCACCAAGCTGGATGTGCTCGATGAGCTCGATGAGATCCAGGTCGGTGTGGCCTATGAGCTCGACGGCGAGCGCATCGAGCATTTCCCCAGCAGCGCCGAGACCTTCGCCCGCTGCCGTCCCATCTACCAGACGCTGCCGGGCTGGCAGTGCTCCACGGCCGAGTGCCGGACCCTGGAGGATCTGCCCGCCTCGGCCATGGCCTACCTGCGTTTCCTGGCTGAATTGATGGAGGTGCCGATCGCGATCGTCTCCCTCGGCGCCCACCGCGACCAGACGATCGTGGTCGAGGATCCGATCCACGGCCCCAAACGGGCCCTTCTGAACGTATGACGATGCCCGCCGCCGGCCGCAGCCTCGATGTGGTGGGCATCGGCAACGCGATCGTCGATGTGCTGGTCAGCGCCGACGACGCCTTCCTCGAGGAGCACGGCCTGAGCAAGGGGGGCATGGCCCTGGTGGATGCCGAGGAGGCCCGGAGGCTCTACGCCGCCGCCGGCCCAGGCCTGGAAACATCCGGCGGCTCGGCCGCCAACACCCTGGCGGGCCTGGCCCAGCTGGGCGCCCGGGCCGGGTTCATCGGACGGGTGCGCGATGACCAGCTGGGGGCCATCTTCAGCCACGACATCCGCTCGGTGGGAGCCCGCTTCGAGACCCCGGCCGCCAGCACGGGGGCGGCGACCGCCCGTTGCCTGATCCTGGTCACCCCCGATGCCCAGCGCACGATGTGCACCTATCTGGGCGCCTCGGTGGACCTCGAGCCGGCCGACCTCGACCTGGATCTGGTGCGCCAGGCGGGGATGCTCTACCTGGAGGGATACCTCTGGGATGGAGAGGCCGCCAAGCGGGCCTTCCTCGCTGCCGCCGAGGTGATGCGCGCCGCCGGCGGCCAGGTGGCCCTCTCCCTCTCCGATGCCTTCTGCGTCGAGCGCCACCGGGAGAGCTTCCTGGAGCTGGTCGACGGTCATGTCGACGTGCTCTTCGCCAACGAGGCCGAGATCACCGCGCTCTATCAGTGCGAAAGTTTCGAGGCGGCAATGGAGCAGGTGCGGGGCCGGTGCTCCATCGCCGTGCTGACCCGGGGCGCCCTCGGTTCCGTGGTGCTCGGAGACGGAGAGGTCCACCGGATCGAGCCCTTCGTCCTCGGACCGCTTGTCGACACAACCGGAGCCGGTGATCTCTACGCGGCCGGTTTCCTCTACGGCCTCACCCGGGGAGATTCCCTGGAGCGATGCGGTCAACTGGGGTCCCTCTGCGCCGGCCAGGTGATCACCCAGCTGGGCCCCCGTCCGCGGGCCTCGCTTCCCCAACTGGTGGCGGACCATCTGGGAGTCCCACCCGCTCCAGCAAGACCTCCAGGGGCCACGGACCTGCCTCGCTGAGCGGTTCATCCGGCCGCCTGAGCAGCAGCAGCGTCAGCCCCAGCTCGGCGGTGTGCCGCTGCCAGAGCTGCTCGGTCGGCCCCCCCGACTGACGGCAGAGCACCGCGGTGATGCCCCAGTGCTCCAGCAGGGCCCGCTCGATCGCGCCCGGAGCGGCCGCCGGCAATCCCGTGCCGGGCCTGTGGCAGGCGAGGGCTGCGGGTCCCAGC
>NZ_JAYGIA010000068.1:0-57262 GCF_034931165.1 Synechococcus sp. BA-124 BA4
GGCGTGGGCGGCGCCAGCCGTCGCGCGAGGTCGGCCTCGGCCTCGGCGATCGAGGCGCCCATGACGGCGGCGTTCAGCGTGACGGGGTTCTGGGGCCCGCAGTTGGAGCAGATGACGAGACCGTGCAGCGCGTAGGCGGCGGGCGAGGGCTCCAGGGTGCCGGCGTTGCAGCACGGGCAGGGGCCGCAGTCCTGGGGGGCGATGCCTAGGACCTGGGGGTAGAGCTGAGCCCAGTGGCCCTTAGTGGAGGCGCGGAGGCGTTCATTCATGACCACACCTCCCCGGTGCGGCCCGTGCCAGCACGCAACGGACGCGCTACGGTGTTGTCATTCATGACCCACCTCCCCGGTGAGGTTGTGGGCTTGGCCCTCGGGCCTGGCTATCCTGTGCACAACAGGTTTCGTCATCAGTCAATCAATCCGGTGTCAGCCGGTGCGAGTTGTTTCTGAACCGCTCCCCGATGTGGCGTCGGGAGAGCGGTTTTTTTGCTGTCAGGCCCCTGGCGCCCTCTTGCTGTACCGGCGGTGGGAGGATCGAACCGGGGCGGCATCGCCCAGGCCGACGCCCTGGGCCACCAGTCCGGCGCGGATCAGTCCACTGACGGTGGTGGCTTGGCTGGCGGCGGCGCCAGTCGCTGGCGTTGCCCCCATTGCGTTGTGGCACCGGGAGCTGCCACTGGGGTGGTTCTTTGGACTCGTCCCGGGGCGCAGCTGCGCTCGGTGGTCTGGTCTTTTCCACTATTCACTCGCAGCGTTGCTTCTGTCCCTGTTGCACTGGACGGCGGAGGGGGCTCTCTCCTCAGGACAAGACGCGCCGCGAGCGCTTCGCCAGCGTTTCTTCAACGCTCTCGCGGTTCCAGAGCAAAGGAGGACGCTGCGTCCCGATCCCAATGGCTCGGTAATGAATGCCGGCTCGTAGGACACCGCTTTGACGAAGACGCCGCAGGGTGGCATCACTGACGCGCAGCAATTCCGCCACCTCTCGCGTGGTTGAAGTAAACATCCTGATTGGAAGAAACAGCTGGGCGGGCCAGATCGACCTGCCACGAATTAACTGTACCCCAATCAATGCACCTGCAAGCAGCAAACAATGGACGAGTTTCTCGGATTTTGACTATTTCGTTTCCATTAATGTCTTCCGACGAGGTCTTGTACTTTCGATTGCAGGCGTAGGCCGTCCAGCCGCCTTCCGCGCACCTGCAGGTGGGTAGTTGGGCTTTGGCCCGACAGCTCGCCCGCTTCTCTCGGGCTCAGCTGCAGTTCCAGCCCGAGTCTGAGGGCCAAGGCATGGCGCAATCCGTAGAGCCGCAGGTCAGCCGGCAACTCAGCGGTTACAGGCGCTGAATGATGCGCTCACAGAACAGAGAGTTTTCGCGTGGCCTGGACCCACGGCGCCCTGGCTGGAAGGTGGAAGGTCCAGCTATCGAGCCCAGCCCAAGCAGGTGTTAGGGCCGGCGGCGTACGGGTGTTGCCTGCCCCCTGGCGGTCTGGTGGCCGTGGGTCGAACACCGCGAGGCAAACGAAGGCCACCAGCTTGTGAGGGGGTTGCTGGCGCCAGACCGCACGGCAGAGGTCATGAAGCTTGAGCCGCGCGGCGCTCTGCGGTGGGTAGCTCTATCTCAAAGAGCGCTGGCAACCGGAGCCACGCTGCAGAAGAAAGGACCCGAAGCACCCCTCTTCACATTGGGGGAAATCCGGGGAAAGGCCTGCAGGGTGCTTTGGTGGACCCGGCCGATCTCGGTAGCCTTTGGGGAGATTGTGTCGGATCCATCGTGCAGGTAAGTGTTTCCGATCTAGAGCTGTGCGAGCGCTGCAAAGCAGCTGGGATGCCTGAACCCTCGCCGCAGGTCCATTCGTCCCACATCAGGGATCGGCTGACACCCGTTACTGACGAGCAGCTACTAACCCCGAGGGATCTTGGCGGGCATGGAGGTCTGATCCCCGGTTACTCTGAGAAACGCATCCGACAGTGTGCGGGCTGGTCAGTCGAGCATCACGCCCCACGCCGTGATCCCTTTCTGATCCTTCGGCACGACAGCGAGAAAGAGGGGCATCCCTACCTCTACATCGACGGCCCAGGTCCCAAGAAGTATTGGGACCTGGTGGAGATCGTGAGCCACCCGCCGCTTGGATCACTTGGGCGCCCTCACAGGGCTGCGGAATGGCGGTTCCGAAGGCTGCGACAGGTTCTCGAAGTCTGCTGAGTTTGGCTGGATTCAGCGGGAGAACCAGCTGAGAAGTCCACAGCCCGAAGTCGCTGGGGGGGATCGGATTGGCTTGCTGTAACGATGGCTGGGGAGCTTCAAGAACCCCATGCTCCGGGCATCTCACCTCCTTCGGCGGGCCGGTTTTCAACGCCCTTGCGCGGCCACGCACGCAGGGGACACCTGCTGGCATCCCCTCAGGGATTCAGACACTCCTCGCTCCAACGGCCTTCCCGGCGCCATCGACGGCGCTGATGTGGATGACCGCCGAGCTCCAGCAACTCAACCTGCTCGAGACCGATCCGCAGCAGATGGAAATGCTCCGGCAGCGCAGTGTCGTCCACGAGCTCAGCCGGGAAAGACGCTGCGGCATCAAACGGTGCTCCGGGTTCGGGCCAACCCCAGAGAGCACGACCTTCGGGGGAGAGCCGTTGCCGCTCGTCCAACTCCACTTCAGTGGGCAAGTTCAGAACCGCACCGCGCAGGCGGAATTGACAGCGGGCCTTGGGCAGCAGCCAGCACAGCTCCACGGCGGGCTGCTGCCGGAGCTCGACCAGTTTGGCGCTGCGGCCGTCAGTGAGCAGATCCAACGCAGCGCCATCGGCCCAGCCACGGAACACCAGGGTGCGCACCCGTGGTGTTCCATCAGCGGCGACGGTGGCGAGCTGCAACCACCGCGCCGCTGGCGAGCGGCCTTCCCGTTCGCGGGCAGCGCGCAAAAGGGGCCGCCATGGCGGCAGCGCCGTCACGCCGTCTGCGATTGGCGGCGGTTCAGGGCCAAGGCCAGGCCACCGATGGCCGCCAGGCCCAGGGCGCCAGAGGCGGCCAGAAACACGAGCGTTTGCAGGGCCAGCAGGAACAATCCCAGCGCGGAAGCAGCCTTGATCTCTCCCCCGTCGCATCGGCGAGATCGATGCCGCCCTCTAGGCCCAGATGCAGCACCCAGGGCCGGTGCTGCAGGAGCTTGAAGGCCTGCTCGCGCAGCACCACTGATGGCAAAGGAGGGTGAGCCACATCGCGCCCATGCCCAGCAAGCGGACCAGCACCAGGGCCACCAGCAAGGCGAAGACCAAGCCCGCCGCCAAGGCCAAACCCAGCCGCCGCAAGGCCAGGGGCAAGGCCGCGGCGACCGCTGAGCTGCCAATCCCCTCGGCCGACACCCTCAGCCGTCAGCAACGCAAGGAGTAGGCCCGCTGGCAGGCCGAAGACGACCTCCGGACCCTCCGCCACGCTGAGGAGATCCGCGCCCAGCCCTCACGCCTCAAGGGCGCTCAGCAGCTCGCCACCATCGAGATGCAGGCGCTCCAGCGGATCAAGAGGCCGCTCTGAGCCGGGATCGCCTGCCCAGCGACGGCCGATAGCGCGAGCGGATCCGCCGAGCCGCCCGCCGCCTTCTGCGCTGGCGCGAAGCCGGGCAAGGGCCAGCCACACCCAATGGCGGAGCGCAGCGGAGCCCTACGAACAGCCCGACTGGATGGTGCAACCCTTGCCAAGGCGCGGAGCATGGCAGGGCCTGCGGCATCGACCCCACAGCGCAGCCAATCGCCCGGGGAAGACCACCGCTGGTGCGATCGATGGCCGCGGTTATGCCATTGGTTGCCCGCCGCTGTCGCTTTAGTTGATGGCTGATCGGGCCGGTCAGATCAGGCTGGTGGCAAGCGATTTCAGCCACTGCCGTGCTCCGTATCCACGGCGACCGTGACAGCCTGCTGGCAGCCCTGGCCGCCCACTGGACCGACCGGCAGCTTTACATTCCGTCGATGCTCAAGCCCGTGGTGCGACCGATTCGCCGTCGGCTGCGACCTCAGCGCTGAACCGCCTGTCGCAGTTGATGGCCTATGGCTCAGCCCAGCCCCACCAGCTGCCGTGGAAGGGTGGTGAAAACCTTCATCTGGACACCTTGTATGCCGTCAGGCTGAACTACATCTGCGTCGGGGGAGCGCTGAGAGAAAGGCTCTAGAGGTCGTTGAGCCGCGATGCCATCTCAGGCTCGAATCACATTCCAGTGCTGGAGCGGGCTGGGCACGGGTTGGGCGTGGGGACGATGTGACCCCTGATGCCCACAGTATGACGCAAGGCTGAGACCTCATGGCCAAAAGCCTCCCAGGCAGGCCAACATGGATCGAGCACGTCGCCGCGCGCGAGATGGCCTACCTCGTTAGCAAGGGCTTTCTGGATGCAACCCAGGACTGCTTCGAGAACGCCATCACTACTGGGATCCTGCAGCTTGCAAATTCACACCCTGACCTTGACCGATTCAGTGGTCATGCCTTCCTAGACAAGAAGAAGCTTTGGACCAGAACCAACAAGGGCTTCTGCGTCCGCTTTTCACCGCAGTTCACATGCATGACATCGGCTCTTGTCCGAGGAGACGCCGAGATCCCGGATTGGCTGCTACAGCGACTTCGCCAGATCTGTCAGACAAGTATTCAGATTGCGTTGCAGTTTCAGAGGACTTGCCTGGCTCAACACCTCTACAATGCCACAGAGGTAGACGAAGACTCCCTAGAGATCCTCGACGGTCATCAGCTGAGCCTGGAGAGAGGGGTGACCGCAGGCATTGCCTATCGAGCTGGGACAGAAGCAGTGGAACGATCCAACGATGCAGCGCAAATCCTGAACGACCCATTCTGGAACAGAACACTTGAATCGACTAATGCTCCAGGCAACGGACTGGTCACCAATCTGGGAGAGTTAAGCGGCAATCCAAACTGCCAGGGGTTTGCAGCAGAGTTCCAAGTCATCAATGGTTTCAACGCGCAGGCTGCAGCAAGTGAAAGCCCCTATCGAGCTGTGAGCACCGAGTCCTTTGGCGGCAGCACATCGCAGAACTCTCCTGATATACAGATCATTGACTTGAGAACAGGTGATGTTGTTGATGAAATCCAGGTGAAATCAGGTGGCAACGAGTATGTGAGCAGCTCCATTGATAACAACCGTTACGGAGATATGCATAAGCTGCACAACCTGGAGGCGGGCACGGTAGATGGCGGCAGCCAGACATACACGTCACCGGACCAACGGGTTCAGGTTTCTTTCACCCAGGAAGAAGCACAACGGATTGCCCGCGATCCTCACGGCTATGTCGATGATCAAAGAACAGAAGTGCAGCATCAGATGATGGGAGAAAAGGTAACTGGCGTAGCCCATACACTCACAGCAGGTGCAATGGCAGGAGCCGGAATGAGTGCCGTGGGTGGCTTTGCGGAATGCCTAGGCGCGATCGCAAGAGGAGATAATGCCCGATCCGAGACGATCCTCAAGTCGATTCCGGATCGAGTAAAGGACGGTGCAATGCGAAGCCTAGGCCGTGCTGGTTTCATTGCTGCAGCACAGGCCCTGGTAGGCGCAAACCCCTTGGCAGCGGGGGCTGGTGTTGTTGGCGTCGACATGGTTCGTTGCTTCGGCTCCGTGCTCAATGGTCAGCAGACACCGGAAGAGGCGTTCCGCGATGCGACACCCAGAACCCTCGGAACAATGGCAACAGTGTCGCTATGCATGGCGAACCCAGCGGTAGCCATTGGAATCATCGGCTACAGATTTGCCTATGGTTTTATCTCCAGCTACGCTAAGGCAACAACTGATACGACCCTCAGCCTTCGCACAGCCAGCTGAACGATGCTGCTTCGCTTTCTCGACTCAATCCTCCCTGGCTCGGGAGCCATCATCAAGTCAGCAGTTCGAGCGGTCCAAAGGGGCGTCGAATCCTTTGTCCAGTCCTTGAGAGAAGATTGGGCAAAGTGGACGTCAGCTCAGGCAGGTGTAAGTCGCCCTTCAGAAGAAATCAGGCACTCCATTCGTGAGGCCGATGGAGAGATTACTGATCTGGAACGCAAGCTATGGCGTGATGGCCAGCTGAATCACGCTGATAGGGAGCGACTCGAAAAGCTCCGAAAAACGGCTATGGAGCTGGCTGAGGAGCATCAACAGGCGCGGTCTGAAGAAACAACATCCGAGATTCTGGAGGAGAGAAGCGAAGCTGCGGCCACCTCACTTTCGCAGGATTATCTGCACATCCTTGACTGGTCACGAGGACCTGCAGTCCGAATGAAGCGGTGCCCGAGATGCAAAGCTCCGATGTATCTCAATAGGCGCAACAATCCAAAAGCCAGTATCCTTACCATGCAGGACTACTTCTGGGCCTGCACAAACTTCTACATCCCCAAAGGCATGCCAGGGCGATGCGATGGAACTCTGTCATTCAGCGAACAGGACTTCGCGCTGTTGCATAAAGCGGGCATACCCGAGCTGGAGATCACCCGAGAGCAGTTCAATCTGATTACTGCCCAGAAGCCAGCTCTCAAGGTAATCGAGAAGAAGATGAGCCAAGTTGTCGGCGCGCAAGATATTGACGTGAACTGTCCTGTTCACGGCCTTCCACTAATACTGCAGGAAAAACAAACAGCCGAAGAGGGAAATATCCTTGACTACTACTACTTAAAATGCCCACATATTGGCTGTGGCCAGACGCGAAAGCTTAAGGATGCAGCGCAGCTCGCCTCATTTCTCACGCGAGTGACAGGTGAGGGTATTTTATCTTGATCCTAGCGACCAGCCCGAGTTGCTGAAGGTCTGGGCTCAGAAAGCTCATTGAATTGCCAAAGTACACTGCGGCCATTACCGGGACAAGTCGACTACTCCTCTAGCCCCTTAAAAACTGCATCCTCAGGATCCTTGTAAAACTCGATCGATATCTTGGTCCAGAGGTCGTCCGGTAGATCGTTAAGCCCCCGGCGTGCCGAGACGGGCATCAGTAGCACCTTGGCCTGCTTCTCGACAGCCAGTTCGGCGATGGCGACGGCGTTGGGGATCATCTCGACCGAGCCGCCCAGGTTGAGGGAGCCGAAGATGATCGTGCTGCCACGGGTGTTGCGCTCCAGCAACCCACCCACAAAAGCAACGAGGATCGGCAAACCGAGGCCGGCACCACTGCGGTCGTTGTCCATGGCGCGCAGCTGGATGGAGAACTCATGGCCGCGTGGGTCGCGGTCACCCACCAGTCTCTTGGCTCGGGCGTAGAGGTTCTGCTCGCCCACCTTGGTGCTTTCACGGAAGGCAGGTGGCACGGGCTGGTTGAGGATCTTGACCCCGCTGCCGGGCCCCACGGCCACCTCGATTCGGTAGAGGCTGGGGCTGGTTTCGCCGGTTCCGGGGCTGATGGCCCACACCTGGCCAGGCGGCAGGGGATCTCCATCAATGGCGTCGTCACTGTGGAGCTCGGGCGTCGCCACGAACTTCTCGACCCCATCGAGGCCCAGGGTGTAGCTGAAGTGGGTGTTGCGGAACTCGCTCTTCAGGCAGCGCTTCTGCTGCTCCTTGACGCGGCGGCGTGATTCCAGCGCCAGGCGCACGATCCATTCGAGATCCTCGTCTGGGATCTCCATCTCGGGATCTGGGAACAGCAGCTTGATCAGGGCGCTCACCGTCTTGTTGACGCCCTCGATGTCGCGGCCGCTCAGTGCGCCGCCGAGGTGCACACGGTTCTGCATCGCCGCCAAGCGGCTGCCATCGCGCAGGCGGCTCCAGCATTCGCTGAGGAAGTCGCTCACCAGGCCGAAGTGGCTGGTGAGGTGCTCGTTGGGGTTGAGCTTGGGGAAGTTCCACCCCGGGGCGTAGGCGTGGATGCGGTCCTGGAAGGCCGTGTCGTCGCGCATCTCGCGCGGCAGGGGGCTGAGCAGGTGGCCGATGCGCTGCTGCTGCTCAACATCGACATCGAAGTTGCCCACCATCACGATCCCGCCCTCGGCGCGGATGCTCTCCTTGCCGCGGCTGAACTCGCCGGAGGCCATGTAGCCCTTGAGGATATTGACGCCGTCCTTCTGATCGAACGACACCCCTGCCACCTCGTCGAAGCAGACCACGTCGTATTGGCAGACCAGGCCGCGCTGGCCGTTGCTGTTGTTGACGAACATCTTGGCGACGGTGGCCTTGCCGCCTGAGATCAGGTGCGAGTAGGGAGAGATCTGCTGGAACAGGTGGCTCTTTCCTGTACCGCGTGGGCCCAGCTCCACCAGGTTGAAGTTGCGCTCCACGAAGGGAGCCATGCGGAGCAGCACCACCATCTTGGCCCGCTCATCGAGGGCGGTTGGCTCCAAGCCGATCGAGCGGATCAGGAAGTCGCGCCACTCGTCGGTGGTGAAGGTCGAGCGGCCCTTGGCCAGGATCCCCAGCACGTTGGGGTTGGACATCTGGATCGGCCGCAGCCCGGCAATGCGGAACGGCCGGCCGTTGCGCTCTTGGGCAATCACCGGGTCGTACTCCAGCGACACCTCGGCATAGAAGCCATCGGTGAGCATGCGCTCGTTGGCGCGAACCAGCTCGTCGTCGATCTGGGCGTCCTTGATGGCCAGGCTGGGCACCTCTGCCGCGTAGGAATCGGTGCGGGTGTCGAGCCGGGCCCGCACGATGTCGATGATCTTGACGCTGCCCTGATCACGGGAACGGGCCTTGAACAGCTCCTCCTCTCCGGTGCGGACGGTGCGCCCCTGGAGTTGCTTCTCCACGATCTGCAGGCCTTCTTCGATCTCGGCGGGATCGGTGCTGGCGCAGTAGCGACCCAGGAGGAACTCCACCACGTAGGTGGGCACCGGGTACTGGCGTGAGTATTTGCGCACCAGATCCTTGCGGACCAGGAAGCCATCAAAGGCCATGGCACCGAGATGATCGAGATGGTCCATCGGGGAACAGTAGTACTTTGGACTAGATGGGAGAAGGGGTCTGAAGAATTTGGCAGGCAGCTATAATTGATAATGTACTTACAGAGTGAACAGGGCTTCCGCGTTGAATCATTCTTCTTCTTCGGCGTATGGGTATATCCAGGCCCCACGAACAATATTGCAGACTGCATGTATGGGGCCAACTGCTAGGCCTTGTTCGATCTGATCATGGATTTGACCCTGCAGCTTCGAATCAAGACTCTCCCATACCTCTGCATCGCTAATCTCAAAGCCGTTGCTGCATACGTCGACTTCTATGACCTTGGAGAGTTTTGCAAGGTAGGCTTCCTTGTTTCTAGAGCTGTCGCCAAGGGCACATCTGGCTTGGACAATAGGACGCCAATACGCGCTTAAACTGTCAATCCAAACACGAAATGTATTATGGGACATCTCCATGTACCGAGGATATCTAAAGCTCTTTAGCAGCTCCCATTCATGCGGCAAGCCAACTTCGAACGGATTTTGCGGCAGTGCTTCTTTTGTTGGGGCCAGTATCTCACCCTTGCGTAGTATCATTAGGTAAGCCTGCGCATCATAACTTCTCATCGGCCGGTCTTGTGAATATTCTGGCGCTTGAATCCCCTTAATTCGTCCTTGATTCTCGCCGAGCCATTCCGCATGCAGAAGCGAGAAGTCAGTCTTTTGGGAGATTGGCTTAGAGATTAGTTTTATAGCCTTTGAGCTGAAGTCAGCACATGCCTCGCTGAGTCGGTGAGCATGGTCATCAAATTTTAACGATAGCTCGCCAGCAATGTCCTTGGAAAAGTTGTAGTCGCCTGACTTTGCCTTGATAATGGAGAACATTATATAGATCTCAGGATGCCTGCCCAAGGGAGGTATCAATTCATCAAGCACATTGGCATGATCAGAGATCACCTCTGGGTCTAAGAGATCGACAGGCCTGCAAGAGGCCAGCAAGATCGCTGATTTTCTGAATAGCAACTCAATTGCTCTCTCGGCAAGCTCTTCTGATGACAGGCGTTTCTCTGGCCAAGAGCATGTGTCGGCGCGATCATAACCTGAGCCCCACTTAAGTCTGTCAATGGAACTCTGGATGACGGCGAAGAAGCTCGTTGTATCAATCTCCGCTATCGTTTTTGCAGGGATTGATGCAATAATCTGCATGGCATAGTTCCATTCTTGTCTTTGCTGGTTACGCTTGTGATTGTGATCTGCAACCTTTTTGTCGAGAAGTGATGGGGTTAGTTCTAGGCGAAAAGCGAGCTCTGCCCATTTCTGCGGGACACTGAAGAAGTCAGAGTTCTCGGCTATGAGATTGACTGCTGCTCTCTGGTGGTGCCAGCTGGGCCAAATGCCAAACCTGAACCTTTCTGCTTCCATTCCCAAGTCAAGCCAGGTCTTAAGCCCTGCCTCCATGCAGCGAATCCACAATTTAAATTCTTTCGGCTGGAGCTTGTAGTTTTCGGTGCTTCTCAGGTAAGGAGCATCACTGGATATACCCATCAATGAGAGGGTCTCTAGGTCCGTGCTCGAAAGTGGATACATGGACTTTCTCGATAATCAGGCAATCCGAGTCTTTTTTTGGAATGCCACTTTCCCCGTCGCGTCTAGCATAACTGCGACAAGAGACACGTTTATCAATTCCGCGTCTTCGAGTAGCAAGGCTGCTTGACCGTTCTCAAACTCTTTTCGAGATATAGCAGCCGAAGGTCCGTATGCAGACTCAACTCTGAGATCAGCTCTCATTCCTCGAATTACACCTATGGCTTTGATGTAGCACCTCAGCCCCTTCCAGCTGATCTCGGAGATGGCAGCTGCAGGGGCACTGCTAGATCCGCCAGAGACCACCAGCACGGGGGTGAGGCATTCCTGCAGGCTGATGCCGCCATGGGCATAGGAGTAGCTGCCGCCTGTGTTGAAGCAGGCAGCGCCGTTGGGGGTGGCGAACTGCTCGCCGGGGTTCCAGCTCCAAGTGGCGGTGGGCACCGGCACCTGGGAGTCACCCTTGATGGCGGCGCAGCGGGCCCACTTGCTGGCGGTCAGGTGCTTGGGCAACTCGGCGGTGGGCAGGCCATCGGGGCAGAACAACCAGCCGTGGTCGGTGACGACCTTCACCGAACGCCAACCGGCATCGAGGAGCTTCTGAATGCGGAGAGCCAGCCGTTCGATCTCGTCCTGAATCACCCGCGGCAGGTCGTTCTGGAGTTGATGGCCTCGGTGATCCAGGTCGCCGATCTCCAACCAGCCGCGTGCCTCTGGACCAGCAGGGATGTTCAACTCGTCATCGCCCAGAACCGTGTAGCCCTGAGCGGTGAGTGCCTTGCGCAGCTCAGCTGCACTCGTGGGCTTGCCGGAGCCGAAGGATGGAGCGAAGTCTTCTGGCAACGACTGGCCCTGGATCTCGCCGATCAGGGGTGTGATGGCGGGCTTGGCCGTGGCCGTGACGGTGGGCAACCCCGCCCAGCGGGTGGTGAGGCTGCCGGTGATGCTCATCACCTCCAGCTCTTTTTGGAGCTGCCTGGCCACGTCGTAGCGGAGGCCATCGGCAAACAGCAGCACTTCTCCGGGATCGGCGGTAATGGCGCCTTGGTCTGCAGGAGAAGGCAGGCCACTGCAGGCGACGGCTTTCTGGAAGCGGGTGGCGGTCTCATCCAGCCAGGGACGCAGCAGTGCTGCCACCACCTTGCGCACCACGTCTTCCTGGGATGTGCTTGCCATCGCCAGGGCCCGCCAGGCGGAGAGGTCTGCCTCCCAACCATCGGTTGTGTAGAGCGCGATGAAGTCTTCAGACGTGCTTCCCACTAGGGGCTGATCGGCACGCTGGGCCAACAGCCCAAGCGGTTCCAACAGCTTTGCCATGGGTGAGAGCCCGAGCTGAGCCCAGATCCAGCTGCGCCGCTCGCGGTGCTTGGCCTCCAGCTCCCGCACACACCGACAGGCCTCGGGATGCGATTTGCCGCTCAGGCCCTGGAGATCGGCAAGCACCTGGTCCTCACAGGTGGCGTTGTGGGAGGGCCAGCGGGAGAGGTCTTGAGCGCCGACGGCCAGGCCCATCTGCTCCGGCTCGATACGGCGCAGCAGCTCGGGAATGCCCGGGAAAGCCGTGGGGTTATCGGCAAAGCGCTGCCAGACTTTGTCCCAACCGCCCTTCCCCTTGGTTAGTCGTTCGGCGGCTGAAAGCTCACCGTCTTTGGCAGGATCGAACTTGAGCTCCTTCTTCCAGATGGCGGTGAGCGCACTCCAGCGCTCACGTGCGCAGCGCAACTGGAACGCCTGGGGATCGGCCATCCACTGTAGCAGGTCGCGGGTAGGGTCGTCAGCCAGCAGGGCGTCGAAGTCTTCTGCCTCCAGCCGCTTGCCGCTCAGCTGGTCGATGGGCATGCTGGCCAGTTCGGTGAGGGCACGGCTGAGTGCTGTCTTGGTGGCTTGATCTCCAGCCAAATCGAGATTCAGGGCATCGGCGGAGCTGAGGAAGGCGGCCAGGGTCCAGTCGCGCCCATTGCGCTGGAGCCAGAGGCTCCCGCGAAACATCAGCTCGATCAGGAGTTCCAGGGCCCAGGGGCAACCCTCGCCTGCCCGCAGCTCCTGCCGGCTAACGCCCGGGAGGTAAATCATCGGCACCTTTCCGACAGCAGCTTCATCCGCCGGCAAGCTGCGATCCACAATGCAACGCAGCCAGAGCGCCGGACCCTGCTGGTGATCGGGGTCGTAGTCACCCAGACAGAGCAGCTCAGGCAACTGCTGCCGTAGCAGAGGAATCAGCGGTTTCCACTCGCTGCGTGGATCAGTCCAGAGGATGGCAACCGGCGACTCTTCCGCATCGCCGTGGACGTTGCAGCCGCGCAGCTTTTGAATCAAGAAATCGAGCAGGGTGCGTGCCGCCATGGATCAACTCTCACCCCGATGACGAGCCCTGGCAGCCTCCTTGGCTGCACGGTTGTAGTGAAGGTCGTTCCAACGATTGCCATCGAAGCTTTTGCCTGCTGGGACTGGTTGATAACGAGGTTTATTCCCTTGATCAACCGTAATGTCAGGTGGAGCGCCATAGTTGGCGCATTTAGTTATGTCCGAAGGGTTCATGGCTGGATCAGTCTCGTCCCATCCCCAGAACCATGGAAAGTCTTCTTTGGAGCGCATCGGTTCCTTGCCGCGGTCTTTAGTCCACTTGATCGCGCCTGGCTTGGCGCGCAAGATGCCAGCTCCTGCCTTCCCTCCTTTGCGTAGCTGGGCGCTGAGGAAGGGGCGGATGTTGAGGCGAACACCGTCATTGATATCGGGATCCCAGCCGATCGCTTGTTGATGCAGTGGCTTCCAGCGGACAAAGAGGTCATAGGGAGGTTCCCCATCGAGGATCTTCTTGAGCTGACTTTGGAGATCGAGGGCAGCGGCAAGCCGATCGTCGGCACCGTTGATTCCCTCGGACTGATCGAGCTTCTGACGATCGATCCAGTCGCCTAGATAAGTGTAAGTAAGCTGCTCAAGAGTTTTACGACCCTGACCTTTGGGAGCAGCGAGCTTGTGGTAATTCACGAGGGCGCTGAAACCGTTAGGATTGCCATCCCAGATTTGCCAGATGAAAGGACGCGATTGAAATAGCTTGCAGTGCTCGGCAAAGAAGCTCTGGCGCAGCCATTCGCCTAGGTCGGTAGCGGCTCTTCTGGTGTCATTGGCCACTGCTGTTTCCAGCAGGAGCTCACGTTCTTTGGCATTGCTCCACTCATTGCCAAAGGCTGCAGAAAGCAGTCCACGAAGACGATCAGCCGCTGCAGCTTCTCCACGAATGGGGGTCAGGCACACGATGCCATCTTCATCTGCCAGTGGCTCCAAGCCATCTGGACCGAGCGCAGGGCAATCGGGAAAACTTGAGCCGACCTGGCGTGGCCAAAGAAAACCAATAAGCCGTGCCACGGCCACGTGCAACGACTGACTTGCGCCTGAAGGATGCCCACTGAACAGCCATTGCGTTGCATCAGAAGAAGCTGGCTTAGGTAAACCTTGGGGGTATTTGTCCTCAGATATACGTTTCCAGTGGGCTAGATCAAAGGGAACCTTGACAAGCGTAGCAGTAGTTACCTTTAATGCCTGGTCAATCTTCCTTACTTCCTTGGTAAATTCGTTCGACGCCATGAAGGTCGCAATAGCAGCCATATCCTTGCGATCCTTCGGGATAACTGCACTGCCATTCATGTTGAAGAACTCGCCCGTATATATGGTTGCGGCAAGCTCTCTCATTTGACCAACGAAAACTCCGAGCCTTCCAAACGCAGCCTGGCCTTGCACGCGCGCTTCAGGACTGGAAGCAAGTGGGCCATCGCCACCGTCCCAGCGGAGAAGCTGGCTCCGCCCCCCATAGGGAACGGCTTTGTCTACAATTCCCTGGAAAAACTCCCATCTCCCGCTAATGGATGAGATCTCCCAAAATGTGACGACATAACGTGGATTGTCACCGGTAGTTGTCCCTTGAAAGGCACTGGAATACTCCTCAAGAAGGGAGCCGGTGACAGCTCCTGCAACCGCGATCCGGGAGTCAGGGTTTGCAAGCTGAGCCTTCTGATCCAAGAAGAGTGTCTGGGAATTCTTTAGAACTTCCTTCTTCTTGGAAATCGGCCTTGCCTTTAAAGCATCCATACCCATAAACGCATGGCTCGGCAGTGGAGCCTGTTTAGAAATAGAGAACAGGACTGCAACTGGCCCACGATCGCCAAAGCTTTGCCAGGCATCCTCTCCAAGAGTCACGCCAAAGTCAAACTTATATTGCTCAAGCAGAGCACCTCTGAGCTGCTTGTAGCTTGCCAGGAACCACCAGTGCTGCGGCGAAACTAGCGGAGCGGAGCCGCCAGGATGCAGAAAAGCCATGGAGCGTTCTATGAAAGCTGCTGCAAGATCAGCCTTGCCAAGAGAGTGATGCGCATCGCACCACTTTCTGATTTGATCACCCTGCTTGCCGCGCCCCAAGAAAGGGACATTGGTAGCAATCAATGTATATTGCCTCGATAGAATGGCAACGGCCTTGGAGATCCCGCAGGCTGCAACCGCGATTTCATGACCCAAGCTATCTTTTGAGCCTTCAACAGGCATTCGCTCAAGGATGGGTTGGAGTTCTTCAAATCCAGCTTCTAATAAATCAGTCTCGCTGTCACGAGGGTTGATTAGGCTGCCCAATACCGCTGCCTTTTCGAAGAGTCGGTAGAGGCGCACCATGCCATTCCTGATCCGTTCGTTATCGCCAGCCAAAGCCAACCACTCAGCCTCGCTGGTATTGGGAGATAGGCCTGAGCAGGCCAGATTCATCGCCGGCAGCTTGCAGTAGCTCACGCGCCGCCATGCGGCTAATGCGAGGCTAAATGCCGCAATCTGAGTGCAGCGCGGGTCTATTTCTAATCCGTACAGATTGCCGTCAATGACGTGCACCACTGCAGACTTTTCGCTCAGCCCTTCTTCTTCGATCCGCAGCGCCACCAAGCGCTCGAACATCGCGACCACGAAGTGTCCGCTGCCCATGCAAGGATCAAGGCATTTCAGTTCAGCCGCAGTTCTGGGCCAGCCTTCAAAGGTTCCAGCCGCCGGTGCCCACTCGCCATCGTCTGACTTCACGAAACGCAGGTAATTCCAGGGGCAGCCCGGAAGGGCCACGGCCTGGCGCAGGTCTTCCTCGGTTTGGGCAATTCTGGCCAGGTGGGGATTGGCAGCCAGTACTTTGCCGGCGTGCCAGGCGCCGAGGGTGTTGTCCAGCAGGAAGTCCACCATGTAGTCCTCGGTGAACAGCTGCGTGACCGGGGAGAGTTCATCGGCGCCGATCTTCACGCCAGAATCGTTCACCTCTTTTTTGCGCTTCGTCTGCCAGAACTGATAGGTCCAGCCCAGGCTGTCGCTAGCGGTAAACACCTCAGTATCCAACCCCGCCACCAGGGCCTTCAGTTGTTGGCGGATCTCCAGGGGCAAGCTGAGCACCAGCACCGGATCGTCCGTGCGGAAAATCTCCGGCAGCATTTCTTGGGCGAACTGTGCGGCCAATCCCCAGAGATCGGTACCTTCCTCTGCAGCGAGCTCTTCGCATTCATCGAGGCTGATCGACACCCCAGACGTGGGTTCGTTCAGCAGCTGGTTTTCGGCCAGAAAGCGAGCGAACAGCATCCGGTGCCAGTGCTCATAGGCCATCTCCCGCACCAAGCGATCAATCGCCTGTGTTCCCTTCTGGGCGTCGCGTTGATCCCCCAATTGGCGGCCATGGGCGCGCAGGCGATTGCGCAGTTTGCGCTCGTCCTCACTCATTGAGGAGAACGGCTCGCTTGCACCGACTGTCAGGGCGGTGAGGGCATCCCGCGCCCCGCGCTCGGCCAGCTCGCGGGCCTTCACCACGGTGGTTTCGAGGGTCTTACGCAGATCGGAGGGGAGGGCGGGCATTGGGAATCAGTTGATCTGGATCGGACCGTTTTGCAGGGCTGTCAGCAGCTTCTGGCGCTCCGCTGCCCACCACGCATCAAGTGCTTCTGGGTCTTTGAGTACCCCGCTGCTGAGCTTCAGGGCCTGAGTGGAGGGTTCCAGTGCCTTAGCCGCCGCTGTGCGGGCCTTGGCAAAACGGGTTGGCACGCTCTCGGCCAGCTCCCTTCGGCTGGTGATGGAGCGCTGTTGGAGCGCTTCCAGCAATCGGCTCCGATCCACGGGTTCGGCCGATGGGGGTGTTGCAGGCAGCTGCAGGGCCTGGCTGATGCGGCTGCGCTCGGCTTCTGGCAGGCCCCGCCACTCGGCACTGGCCTGCAGTTGCTGCAGTTCCGCTGCCACCACCTGGCTCACCTGTTGTTGGGCCTGTTCCAGCTCAGCCGTGAGTGCCTGCTCCAGTTTCTGGAGCAATGGGGCCACAAAGTCGGTGGTGGGATCCAGCAATGAGCGCTGGCCTTTGATCGCCTCCACCTGGGGCTCCAGCTCCTGCTGTACGGGAAGTCCTTGGGCCTGGTGCAGCAGAGCCTGCAGTCGTTCCCAGCCAGGCAGGCGTTTTTGCTTCAGATCCACCAGGCTGCAGGCCTGATCCCATAGCGCTTGAAGCTGATCCTTGGCATCAAGGATCGCCTTGAGCTGCTCAGGGCCGCTCTTTTGCCGCAGCTCCTTCAGCAGGGTGGAGCTCACTGGCGAGGGCAGCGGGGAATCGCCACCGGATTGGAGAACCTTGTTCTCGATGGCATCGAGGAACTCGCATGCCTTGGCTTCTTCCTGTCCCGACAGGGCCGTTACGCCGGCAATTCCATAGACACCCCGGACTGCCAGTTTTTCCTTGGTGGTGAGACGCACCTCCTGCAGGTAGAAGCGGGCTTTTCCAAGGCTCTGCTGATCGAGCTGGCCAACCGCGATCGGATTGTTCTGGCTGTCCTTGGCGCTGAGGGTGCCATCGCGGTGGAGGGCCAGCAGCACTGCATCCATCGCATCCTGCGGCCAGCCATAAGGAGACACCCGCAGCTCTGCCCGGATGGCGCTGCCCTCCTTGCCGCCGCCGATGGCGTTGATCACCTGACGAGCCACCGGATGGCTGTCGTTGGAACCTTGATGGCCCACAGCCGTAAGCGGCGCATCGCTGCCCTCTTTGGCGCGCTTCACAGCAGTGCCCCAGCTGCCGTGATCGGCCTTGGGGAACTCGGGGAACAGCCGGGCCAGCGATGCCTCTGAGGCTGCGGACTGCAGCTTCTCGCTCAGCTTGGTGCCATACTCCTCAATGCCGCCGCCCTTGAGCACCAGGGCGTTGGCGATCACGTCGGCGATCAGCTCGTTGCAGTCCTCTTCTGCGCGGCTGAGGCGGCTTTGCATCGCCTGCCGTGCCTCCAGGCCCTCCGGCGTGGAGGGGGTGCCGTAGTGATCGAGCACCCGGCGGGCCGCCGTGGCATCGATGATCCGGTTGCGGAGGTCTTCCGCATTGCGGCGCGGCAGGAATACGTGCAGCACGGGGTCGTCGGCACCGGCCTCGCGGGCGGAGTCGCGCACCTCCTTCTCACCGCAACCCCAGCCGTCACGGATCCACACCACCACCTGCTCGTGCGAGGGGGCCGGCGGCTCGGGATTGATCCACTGGACAATTGAGCGCGGGATCTTGGCGTCGCCTTGCAGCAGGCGGATGGCCTTGAGTTCCTTCTGGAGCTCCAAACCGAGACGCTGCTCGCGCTGGGTGGTGACTTCGGTGTCATCGTTGCGAACCGCCTGGCGCTTCTCCTCAAACAGCCGCTGCCACTGGGCGCCTTCCGTGGTCTGCAGGCGGTATTCCACTTGCCCCTGCTCGGCAGGGATCGGCATCACAACACCGTCCTCTGCCATCGCCTCCAGTAGGCCGGCGATCTGATTGCGCAGCGGTCCGCTGTCCTTGCGCAGATCCGGCACCATCAGATCGGCCAAGGTGCGGGCCGTGGCGCGGATCCCTTTGTCGGCGCCCTGCTCACGCGGCAGCCGGCTGATCAGGAAGGCCAGCCCGCAGAGGCTTTGCTTGAGCTTGCCCTCCTCGCTACCGTCATCGAGGCCGGCGATGCGGTTGTTGAGCTCGTTGAGCAGCACGCCAGAGTTCACCAGGTCGGGCCCCATGGCCTGGAACAACACATCTCCTGTGATCACCCGGCCCAGGTCTTCTTCTGCGATGTCTTTGACCGCGTCAAAGATGATCCGTAGTTGCGAGCGGAGTTGGCTGTTGGTGCCGGCCACATCGACGCTGCGGAAGCACTCCTCCCAGAAGCGCCGGCGCGTGGGCAGCAGCGGGTAATCGGCCACTGCCACGTGGCGGTCTTCCGTGCGCTCCTTGATCAGGCTGCCTTCTAGCTGCTTGGAGACTTCACCGGCATTCGCCTCCAGCACCTGCTGCACTGCAGCCTGAGCATCGGCACGTTTCTGGAGGATCACCTTGCGGATCACCGTTTCCACGTCGGTGTCCGACAGCTGCACCGTGACGCGGAAGCGATCCTTGAGCTTCTGGAGCTGCGGCGTTTCCGAGGACAACGCCGACTGACCGGACGCCACCAACATCACCCGGCTGTCGAGTTCTGTTTGCAGCGCCTCGGCCAGCTCCACGAAGTCGGTGGCCCGGTCGTTGGAGTCGCCGATGTACTGCTGTACCTCATCGAGCACGAGCATCGTGTGAGGCAGCTCGCCACCATCGGGTGCCAGCGCCTTGCGAGTCAGCTGCACGAACTCGGCGGTGGGGATGTCGCTGTCGCTGTTGGGGAACTGCTGGCGGATTACGTCGCGTGCTTCCCGGTTGCCAGCGGCAAAGTCGCGGTCCTGCTCCAGCACGGCCCCGGCGATCACCGGGCTCACGTAAAGCTCATCGAGCTCCTCTAGCCAGCGGCTGCCTTCTGCCTCCACCGCGGAACGCACCGCATCGAGGTAGCCCTTCTCCCGCAGCCAGAAGCAGAAGCGCGCCTGCGGCACCTTCTCGGGCATGCCCACCGCCTTGAGCAGGATCGCCAGCACGGTCTTGCGCACGGCGTCTTTGGCGCCGGAGGGCATGGCGCCGCTGGCGGCCATCAGCGGTTTGCCGTTTCTGGCTGCGAGGGTGTCGAGCTCGCGGAACTGGGCCTTCACCCCATCGGGGAGCTCCAGCACCAGATCCCGGGCCCGTTTTCCGTGTCTCACCTCGGTGTTGGCCCACAGGTGGCCGAGCATCTTCTGCAGGTGCGACTTGCCGCTACCGAAGAACCCCGACACCCACGTAGCGTTCTGGCGTGCCTGCCCCTGCTGGGACAGATAGCTCTGCAGGATCCGCTCCATTGCCTGGCCGTACTGGCCGTCGCACACGAAGGTGCTCAGCTCGCCTTCCAGCTCGCGCCGGGCATTCTCATCGTCGAGCGTGGTAATGCGTGCCTGGCCGTTGTTTGCCAGTGGGCTGATGCGCGGGTCGCGCTGCAGGGTCTGGAAAATCTGTTGGTTCATCACACCGCTCCTGTGGGATGGCGGGTGATGCCCACCGCCATGTAGTTCCAGCCATCTCGGGCATCGAGCAGCCGGTAGTTGTTGCCTTCCTTCTGGCCGGGGAAGAACACGACCAGACGGCCCTGGATCTTGCCCTCTATCTCCTTAATCACATCGGAGAGCCGAAGGAACCCGAAGAGGCTTCCTGCCCCCAGCAGCGCCACCACGTCGTTGTCGGTGGCCTGGCTGAGCTGGGCCTTGATCAGGTCTGCCACGTGGCGCAGGAAACTGGAGTCCAGCTTGAGGCGGATGTCGTTAGGCCGCTCGAAGTACTCCTCGCGGTACTTCATGCAGCCCATCCACTCCGCAAAGGCGGTAGTGAGGTCTACCAGCTGCCAGCCATGGCCTGCAGTCTTGGTGGCCTGTTCGAACTCCAGCAGCTTGGCTCGCAGGTGCCGCTCCAGCTCCTTCTCGTAGACCAGCATCACCACCCGGTTGGCCGCGGGCAGACCCTGCTGCCAGGGCACAGCGATGTGATCGGCGTAGCGCTTTGCGAGCTCGTCGATCCGGCTCATGGTTGGTCGCCCCTCTGCTGAGGATCGAGGCCACTGGGGTCGATGGCGACTACCCCAGCGCCGTGGGAGAGCTTGAGCAAGCCCAGGCGCTTGGCCTGCTGTGCCAGCTCCAGCAGCCCCGCGCTGGAGCTATCGAGCGCAGCCGCCCAGGGGGTGCTGAGCAGGGCCTTGCCCCGCTTGCCGATGGCGTAGCCCAGCCACAACGCCAGGGCCAGGGCCACCGGATGGGGCTTCAACGGTTGACGCAGTTTCTTGACCTTGCCCTTGAGATGACCGCTCTGGGTCCATGTGCTGGCGGTATTGCGGGCCACCGCATCGAGCACCTTGGCGCTGAGTCGGTCATGGGTGAAGCCCTGGACCGCCGCCACCATTTCGGAGCGCTGCAGCAGCTCCCCCTGGGCCATCCCCATCACCTGACCCGTCGTAGCCATCAGTAGCGGGTCGCGGGCCAGGCCGTTGAGCAGGGCCAACTGGGGGTGAGCCGCCGGATCCACGGCCCAGAGACGGCGCAGCACCCGGAACAGAGGCTTGCTGGGATCGAGGCCGTGCAGGGCGGTGAGCCGGGATGCCGTTTCCTTGCGGGTGGAGAGGGTTCGCTTGCCCAGCACGTTCTCCTCCACGATCGCGGCCCGGTACGCCTTCGCCGGAGCGTCAGCCGGAACCGCTGCCAACAGAGCTTCCAGCTCCTGGAGCATCAGGGTTTTGCTGGTGTGCGGGCCGCTCTCGGCCACACGGAAGCCCAGCGCCGCCAAGTCACTCCTGGCGCCGGCGACCTTCGGTGGCCTTGGTCTGGAGCGGCGGGCGGGCATGCAGCGGAGAATCTGGGCTGCCCTGGGAGGTCCCTGGTGTAGACCGCACCGAGGTTGTCTGCGCATGCAGCTCAGCAGCGGTCTTGCGGCAGTCTGCCTGGTGGCAACGCCAGCCGCTGCCTGGCTTGTCTGGGCAGCGGCTGGCATGCGGAAAGTATGCGCTACATGCATAGTTTTGAGACTGCTCCTCCAGGTCTGCCGTGGTGGTCGAGTAGCCACCCTTTCAGCAGACTGGGCTTCGAATCCGATTGATCACATTAATCTGCATTGGCAAGTCATCATTGTCCCTCTGGCGACTCGCCTGCCGCAGGTGGCCATATACTTTCATTCCTGCCAGTCCAGTTACCCCACCGACAACGGACAACGGCACTCCTTAAATCGCGACATTGATCTTCCCGGAGGCCAAGCATTTGGAGAAATGGCGACAAAACCACAGGGATGAGAGGGACCAGGCATGGGGCTTGATCCTGAAGATCTGCGAAGCACGGTCCGACTGGGATGAATTAGACGACTTGCAGACCCTTAACGACTCGGCATTCGATATCTTGGAGGGTGTCCTGTCCGCATATTATTCACTAGAAGAAGTGCTAGCCGGCTACGAAGCGATGGCATCTATCAACGCAGCCTCATATGACGCGGAGACTGAGGTTATAGAAAGCCTAATGGACGATCTGCGCGAGCGTTCAAGATGCCTGGTCGACTATTATTCTAAAGTTCTTTCAGCGCTTATGAGCCATTAGGACTTGAGGGTCTGGCAATTTCGTGAGCGACAGGCCTGAGAGGCGCCCCATTGCCAAGACTTTTGCTTCAAGTTAAGTGCCATCCCGCTCAGCCATCATCCAGATCCGTTTCAAAGGCAGATCATGCTGGATTTCCTCGGGCAGCTGGTCCTAGTGGGAGAAGAGCTTCTCCAAAAGCTCCTTACGGCTCCAAAGTCGCACCCGAAAGAAATCCCTTGCCAGCTCCTTCTTAACATTGGGCCTGAAGCCGCTCCAGCTCACGAACAGGCGGGTCTCAGCTCCGAACTTCTGGCCGGTGCCGATCAGCTTGTCGACCGTCGGCCGATCCACTGGCTCGGATCCTGACTTCACCTCCACACAGATCTTCGGCTTGCCGAAGCCGAGCTCACCACCTCCCGCCAGGATGTCTGCGCCGCCGTCAGCCCCCTCAGAGCTGCGGTAGGTGGTGTAGCCCTCAGCTCGCAGGATCGCCTCCACCAGTTTGGTGAGGCCATGCCCCTTGAAGCGGGCCTCAATCAGCCGCTCGACCTGATCGCCGGCGAGCTCCTCCAGGTTGACGTTGGTCGCTTCGCTGAGATCGCTGATACTTTCGCCCGTGCCTACCTGCTTCGGCATGGCGATACTCGCGCCAGCGTTCTCTGAATGCCATCGGTTGGCCCCCATGGCCCTCACTTTGACTTCGGCGTCGTTGCGCTGGATGCGGCAGATGGTCAGGAACGCCCCAAAGGAATAGAGGAGGTCTTGCGGGATGCTGCTCCTGGGGATCAAGCCACTGAACCGTTTGACGCTGCGCCAGTGGAAGTAGGGATTCGGACCCTTGGACTCAAAGTGATAACCACTGGTGATCTCACCGAAGTAGATGCCCGACTGGAGCTTGGTGGGCATCACCACCCAATCCCCCACTGCCATATCGCGCCCGAATGCCCAGACCTGCGCCGACCAGTTGATCAGGGCCTTGGGCTTCTCCTCCGGATAGCACTCAGCCATGCCAGCAATGAGCGCCTGCATGTCGTGTAGTGCGGCGAGGTCGACATCCAGGCCCTCCCAAGCGACGTAGCTCCGGCCCTCATCAAGAAACTTCTGCTCGTGCTCGCCGCGGGAGCCGGCGCGGATCAGCCAGAGGGTCATGAGCTCGGAGTAGATCCCATATCGGTACCCTGATTCTGGGATTCATCGAACAACGGCCCCAGCGGCACCACCGCGAGTTGGCCCTGCTCCGCCACCTGCAGTCCGGGTGGGTTGGCCTGCTCCGGCCCGAACAGTTCAGCGGAGGGGGCCTCCGCTCCCAGCGGCAGTGGATCCTGGCGGTAACGATGGCGAGGCATGGAGAGACCCCTTCGAGGCGGCCTCCAGCATGGAAGAGCCGATCGGCCTCGCTGGTGCCGATCTCCTTCCAGAAGACCAGGGCTCAGCAAAAGAGGCGCTCACGCAGGAAATGATCGCTCAACGCCACCGCCGTGGCCCAGTACTCCGCCTCGCTGAGGCCGGAGCTGCGGGTTGGCTTAAAGCTGTGGTCACCGCTGGGGATCCATCGCAGCTGCACCTGCGGCGAAAAGTTGTAGGTCTCTACCTCCCCCCGCCGCCCGAAGCTGTCCCGCTCCCCCTGCAGGATCAGGGTTGGAGTCCGCAAGGCGGCCAGGTGCTCGGTGCGCAGCTGCAACGGCTTGCCAGGCGGACGGAAGGGATAGCCCAGGCACAGACAGCCGCGCACCCCATCGCTGGCGGCCAGCTCATCGGCCAGCAGGCTGGCCACCCTCCCGCCCATCGACTTACCACCGATGAACATTGGAAGCTCAGGCCGGGAGGCCTTCTCCAGCTGTACCTGCTGGCGGAACGCCTCTTGCAACACCGGCATCCGATCGGGCCCCTGGCGGCGCTCCAGGATTCGCTGCCGGGCCATGTATGGAAACTCGAAGCGCACCACCCGCCAGCCCGACTCGGCCAGTCCGCTGGCGATGGCCGCCGTAAATGGGCTGTCCATCGGTGCACCGGCCCCATGGGCCAGCAGCACAGTGGCCGGCGCGGCGTCGGGACCGTCGATCAGCCGTGGGTGGAAGGTTGGGACCTCAGCCGTCATGGGCTGACCTGCTCCGGTGCTTCTACGGTCGCTCCAGATAGCCCGCCGCCCACACCGCCGGAGCAATCCCGTAGGGCACGATCCGCCGGTAGGCCTCACTGGCGAGGATCTCCTTCACGGCCTCTCCGAGGAGCTCGGTGGAGCGGCTGGCGTGCAGGCGGTGGGTGAGGGTCTGGTGGATGCTCAGCAGGTACCAGGCGGCGCCATCGAGCCCCGCCCGAAAGCGCTCCCAGCTGGCGGGATCGCGGCGGCCATCGAGCACCATGTCACTGGCGTTATGGGCCTTGTCAGCGGCCGTCACCAGCAGGGAGGTCTCGCTCTTGTGCTCCAGCGAGGCCACATAGCGCGTCTTGCGCAGCAGCCAGGGTTCCTTCGCTGCTCCGGTGCGCCCTTTGGCGATGTCGGTGCAGTCGCGCACGATGTCGGCCACGGGCTGCCCGAAACGCTCAGAGATCGAGGCCTCGTCCTGGCCTGCGTCCTCGATCGCGTCATGCAGCAGGCCGGCGATGGCCTGATCCTCGTCGCCGCCGTCTTCCCACACCAGACCGCTCACGGCAATCAGTGGGAGATGTAGGGCACCGGCTTGCCTTTGCGACGCTGATCACGGTGCAGTTCCTCGGCCCACACGAGGGCGCGGCCGTAGGCGGGTGAGACCAGCGGCATGGATCTCCCTTCCACCTGCTCTCCGAGTCTCACCGTTGCGGCAGCAGACTCCGATCGGCTGCCTCCCCGTCATGGGCGTGATCCTGCTCACCATTCTCACCGTGCTGCTGGGCTTCGGGCTCGGAAAGGGCGTTCCGCGGCTGGTGCAGCGCTCGGGCAGCCTGGCGCGACGTTCCCGGAGCACCCAGCTGGCCTACGGGACTCTGCTGCTCCTGCCCTGGCTGGTGGGGATCGCCCTGGTGGTGCAGCCGCTGCGCCCAGAGCTGCTGCTGCCGGCGATCGGCTATGCGGCAGGGATGTGGCAGGGCCGTCGCAAGGCCGGTCTGTAGACGGCAACGATGACCGGCAGGCAGCTCAGCGAGGATCCCGGCCAGGACAACCCTGCTCAGGGACTTGCCCCTGTGCCTGCGGGCCGAACAGGGGGCCCAGATCCTCCAGCGCCGAGTGCTCCTCCAGTTGCCTGCGCATCGCGTCGAGCGGGCCCTGTGGCTTCTGGTGCAGAGGTGAATCGAGCGAGGCTTTTCCCTCCTGCTCGTGGTGGGTATCGGAATTGAGCATCGGCACGGAATCTTTTCCCCCAATGGGAAGGGCGCCCCGAGTCGAGCGCCCTACTGCTTCGCAGAAGCCAAGGGCTAGGGCCGGTTGCTGGGTTGTGGCTCGCGCCGCCCGGGTCGAGGTCCCTGATTCAGTACTAGATCCGCTGGCTCGCCCTGTCAGTACGGCAAGCCGATCACAGCCGCTGTGCATCAGCACCAGAGAGGCTCTGCTCATCACTGGCGGCCACTCACCTCCAGAAGGGCACATCGCACCTCATCCACCGAGAACCCTTCCACGGCGATCCATTTGCGCCGGCTGCGCTGGCCACGCACCAGTGCCACCCTGCTGGGAGCGACACCAAGTCGCTCGGCGACGAACCTCTGCAAGGCCTCATTGGCAGCACCATCAACCGGCGGGGCCGTCAGGCGGATCACCACCGCGTCATCCTTCAGCCCCACCACCTCGTTACGACGGCTGCGCGGCTGGATCCACAGGGCGATGCTCTCGCTGGCCGTCATTCGTCCCATTCCACTGCCTGCCGAGGATTCCATCGACAGGCCGCTGCATAGAGGGCATGGGGATGATCGTCAGCGGTTGTGAGGCTGCCGCTCCCTCTCGCAGTGTGAACGCAAAAAGCCGGCGCCATCGGTGGAGGGCCGGCCAGGGGAAAGGGTGATCGTGGTGGCCGCGAACGTTGACGGATCGCAGAGAACGACCGGCCTCAACGCTGGGAGAGAAGAGCGAGATCGGCGATCTGCTTGAGGATGCCATCTCCGCTGAACGCCTCCACGATCAGACCGATCGTGAACCCCAGCATCGCGACGCGTCCGTTGAGACGCTCCGCACGTCTGAGCTCATCGTCTCGGATCTGCTTGGCGGCAGTGTTCAGGAACCAGGCGTCGTTGGCTTGAGTGGCTCGCGTCATGGGAATCATTGCGAGTACAACGAAACATTACGAATGTCGCCGGCTGATTGACGTAAGGAGCGATACCTAGTCCTGATCTGAGCACAAACTCTGGTCTCGGGCAGGTGGGTCGGTCTGCCTGTCAGAGGTCACCTCCGCTCCGGCTTTCGATGCGTTCCTTCACCGCTTCCCACACCACCCGGTAGGCCAGGCTCTGGGCGGCGCTGATGGCCTCAGCAGCAGGGTGCATCCAGGCCACCTGGCAGGCCAACGCCTCGAAATCCTCCGGGACCACCGTCAGGTCCAGAAGCTCCAGCGCCGTCGCCACATCTGATGGATCGGGAACCATCGACCGTCTCCTCATAGGTCCGGTCAGCAGGTCCGCCGCTGCTGATCCTTGCGGCGATGGTCGTTCCTCAGGCCGCCATTGGGACATCGGCCTCGCAGCCGCTCTCCAGCTCTTCCCAGACCCGCCTGTAGGCCGCGGTCTGCACGGCGCTCCATGGCTGGGAGGCCGGGTGCCGCGCCGCAACCCACCGGGCCAGGTCCTGCCGACTTCTGGGTGTGGTTCTCAGTCCCAGGGCGGCCAAGGCCTCATGGAATTCCGTTGACGATCCCATGGCAGTCATCAATCGACTGGTGATCCCTGAATGTTCGCGACGGCCGCCACCTCTGCAAGAGGGGATGCCGATGGCGGTGGGGATGCTCATGGAAGGCGTGCCCCACTGTCAGGTAGGTCAACAATCAGCGGCACTCCTTCTCCTGACGGTCCACTTCGGAGGACCAGGGGCCGCAGTTGACCCAGCGCACCATGCCCACCTCCACGTCGGTGAACAGCACAAGACCGCCGAGGAAGAGAAGCGCGACCGCCGTGCCTGAGAGGAGGTTGCCAACTGTCATGGGACCAGCGTTCTGGTCAAACCATTGTGCTGCTGCAGCGATCCATCACCCAAGCTCCCCCTGCTGAGGCAGCAGGAGAGCGCCTTTCCCATGCCATGCGGCCAGGACGGTGACTCACGGCACAGCTTGGTGTATTTAGCTACAGACAAATCAGCGCTGCACCTTTATCGAAGAAGCTTATGGTTAAGTTGCGGATCAGTTTTTCCGCTTCTCCCAGTCCCGCCCAATGTCCAAAGCCTCCACCAACCCTGCCCGCGAACAAGCCCTTCGGGACTCGCTGCTCGTCCGTTTTGCCTCCGCTGCCGCAGCTGGCAACATCGACATGAAAAAGGCCCTCAACCACGAAGCCACCTACTTGGGCATTCAGCTCAACAAGATCGACGGCTCGACGTCTGGCATCCACTGAAGCTGGAGCAGGCAACCACATGCCTCAGCAAAGCTGCACTTAACTTTGCACTTCACGAATTCCAGTAATCCTCAAGGCTGTTGTGCCGCATTGAATCTGAGGGATTTGAGTCATCCCTTGAATATCTCCAGCGCCAAGTGCACGTCTGCCCCCTGGAGTCAGTCGCAACGGCACCACTCTCATGTGGCAGGCCCCTCCACCAGCCCCTGAACCATCACATAGGCATCCATGTAGCCCAGTTGCTTGTGGCGAAAGGCCCCCGGCAGAGTGCCGACGACCTGAAAGCCGTTGCGCTGCCAGCAGCGGAGGCCGGCCGTGTTGTTGCTCACCACCAGGTTGAACTGCATGGCCCGAAACCCAAACCGCCGGGCCGCCCGCAGCGAGTGCTGGCAGAGGCGGCTGCCGATCCCCTGGCGGCGGCAGTGATCGGCCACCACATAGCCCGCGTTGGCCACATGGGCACCGAGAGCCAGGGAGTTGGGCCTGAGGTAGTACGTGCCCACAAGGGCACCGGTCGCATCCACGGCCACCATCACCGCGTGGCTCTGCTCCACCCAGGCCACCCGGGCCTCGGCTTCCGTGATTGCCGGGTCGTGGGGGAAGGTTTCGCCGGCGCGGAACACCGGCTCCAGCAGCGACCACACCCCTGGCCAGTCGGCCGCCTTGTAGGGGCGGATCTGCAGAGGCGATCGGGAGGAGGTCAGAGCAACGCAGGTGTGGCCTGGTGATTGTCACCCCAACAGGAAGGCGCCCCGTGGGGGGCGCCTTTGCACCGGTTGCGGCGGTCACTTCCTCACACCAAGAACTGCCGATCGGGTGTCTGTGGTTCACGCGTCGCCTGTCTGGGGCCTGGCAGGGAAGGAAAGGAGATCACGTCTGGGAGAAGAGATGCTCGGGGCTTGACCTTCTCCGCTGTGATCCCGGCTCGGGTTATGCAGCCCGGGGTGTCAACACGCGGGAAACAGAACTGACGTATCGCTCTGTGCGGCTACGGGATGACGTTCGCGCTGCGTCATCAAGTTCACCTCTTGTGTGTCGCATCGTTGGCGCACCTCCGCTATGCCACCGGCTCGGGTGATCCCTGGCCGGACTCTGTTGGAGGGTGAGGGTCGGGTTGGCTACCGGGCCTCCCCTCAAGTTCAAAGTACGCCTTCTGTGCGGCTGCTGGGGGCTGCTGGAGTACCTGTTCCCGTCCCCCCTAAAAACCAGTCATCGCAACGATTCACAGGCCTCACCATCGCCGTTGCTGTCGAGATAGGTGTGTCCCTGGCGCAGCAGCTCCTGGGCACGGGCATAGGAGCTGATTTCCCTGCAGAGATACCTCCGGCCGCCAGGGGTGGTGCCATCGGGGATCACCGCGGCACTGTGGCCCCGGCGGAAGTCCCAGGGGCGGGTGATGCCGCCCTCCACCTGCCAGACCCCGTAGCGGTGTCGGCTGGCGCGGAACTCGGCTTCGAGATACTCCTTGGCATCGCAGCCGCCCAGGTATTGCCGATAGGCAAAGGCCTGACCGTCTTCCACCATCACCAGGTTGAGGTTGATCTCACTGATCACCTCGGCCACCGTTCGGCCGTTGCGGTCGGTGGTCTTGACCTCGAGCGACACCTCACGGCCAATCGGCAGCCGCTGCTGCAGATAACGGCGCGCCTGCTGCCCGTAAGGACTCTGGGCCGTCTCGGGGGCATCGATGCAGGCCAGCCGCACGGTGATGGCCTTGCCGGCCTGGCGGACACGGATCGTGTCGCCGTCGCCGATCGAGAGCACCGTGGCGGTGCGCGTCTGCCCCATAGCCGGCCACGCCAGCAAGGCCCCAAGACTCACGAGGCCGGGGAGGACGGCCCTACGCATCAGGGGCGGATGGACTCCGCAGGAGCGGTGCGCTGCAGCAGGAGTTCCAGCTTGCGATCCTGGCGCTCCAGCACGGCAAGGAAGCCGGCAACGGTGATTCCCAGCACGATCAGCCAGGCCAGTGAAGCCCATGCCACCAGCTGCCAAGGGTTAGGGCCAACTGCGGCCACTGGAGGCCTCCACGCGGGCACAGGCGCAGGTTCAGGCCACAGTGATTGCCCAGAATCACCATGTTGCTGGGGGTTAGGGCCAACTGCGGCCACTGGTGGCCTCTCCGCGGGCACAGGCGCAGGTTCAGGCCACAGTGATTGCCCGGAATCACCGTGCTGCTGGGGCTCCAGATCAAGCATGAGGCGCAGCAGGACTTCCGGGGTGGCCGGCACGATTGCGGAACTGGACTTGGCATCACTGAACCGGCCAGCAAGGAGCTCACGGCAGCGCTGCAGTCCGCCGCCGGCCCAGAACAGGCCCCAGGCGCGCTTGTCCATCTGCAGTGCCACCCAGCGGTGGGGGCGAGCGTCGTTGCGGATCAGCTGAGCAGCCTTGGCCAGCGACCAGCTGCGGCCTGCCGCCACTGAGGTCTGCGCCTCCAGCAGCAGACGGCCCTGGGGATCGCGGCTGTAACCCGTGGCCACCTTCAGGCAGAACACATCGATGATCTGCACCCGGCTGCTGTGCCGCCGAGGCTGCTGACCTGGCGACCAGAACACGAGGGCCTCGCCTTCTGTGCTGATGCAGTCGTCGGTCTGGTTGTTGGTGGGCATCGTGCTCGCAGGCGGGGTGGCCGCAGCTGAGAACTGGGGTTCTGCAGCCATTCAAGGGCAGGCTTTGGGTGACCGTTCCGGATGCTGTCTTCTGCGCCCTACGGGCTGGAGGGCATGGGATCAGCCGGGGCGGTTCAAGCGCTTCAGTCGCAATGCGCTCACCGAGGCGATGGCATCGAAGTCGGCATCGAAGCTCACCACCACGGCGTCGTGATGCATCGCCACGGCAGCCACCAGGAGATCAAGGCTGAGCACGGTGCGGCCAACCTGGCGGCAGGCCTGGCCCAGGGCGATCGCTCGCTGCCATAGATCCTGTGGTGTGGGCAGGCAGGGCAGGGTGGCGAACTGGGCCTCCAGCAGGCGAGCCTCCTCCGGCCGGGCCGAGAGCAGCACTGAGGTGGGTGGGATGCCCCCGCTTGTTGGCGTGATAGATTGTATTTAAGCAAAAACAAAAGGATGGATTGGCGTATCCCTAATGTTTCAGGCTCTGCCGCTGTCGGCCTGTTTTGTGTGACCCCATTCATCGCTTTTTTTGGAGCAATGGATCAGTCTGCGAATGCAGCTGTCTACGGATTCCGTATAACAAGTAGCTTTTCAGCGGACAAGAGCATACGTATAACAGATAGCTTTTCGGCGGATAGAAGCGTGAGGGTGGCTGGTAAATGCGCAGGCAGCGGCTATGATCTGCCATCGATCCGTCTCACCGACAGCTTTTCGGCAGACGAGACATGGAGAGTGACCGACAGCTTTTCGGCTGACATGTCCATCTGTCTGACAGGTGATATCGAAGAGTGGGTTAAACACACGAACTAATCTGGTCATCGGCATCTTGTTGCCACCCTCCATAGGCATCGCGGAATCACTCGGATTTGTCATTTGCTCAAATCATGCCAGCGTGCAGCTTCAATAAGTGCTCTTCCCGCCAGGTCTTCAAGGGTCGCTGTTATGCTGGCGGCTTAAACATGAACACCTCTTCTAGTGCGCGTTGGTCCGGCCGCTGACCTTCGGGTGAGCCGGAGGAGCCCTGCCATTTCCATCGGCTCTCTAGAGGCTGGTGTCAAGCAGCAGCGTCATGAGGCGATCTCTTGAGCCCGCTGCCGCTCGTGCTCATGGTCAGCCTCGAAGTTCTCCAGCTCCACGCCCCATTCGCCGCTGAGGAAGCGCTGGGCGATCTGGGCACGCCGCCGCTGTTGCAACGCCTCCTCCATCAGGCGGCGGATCGCGGGGCCCTTCTTCCGCTCGCCCGAGAGATCCAGGATTTCAGCCATCTCTGTTTAAGAAAGCTCAACGGTGACTTTCATGATTTTCACCAAAGAGAGTCTGACTCCAAGGCCAGCATGGCGGACCTGGCCGCCTCTTGCCTCTGCTGTTGCCTCCCGTAAATCGAGCGGCCCAGGCCCAGCCTCTGGAGTGGGTGGGCGGCCAGGGTTCAGCCGATGCGCAGCTGCCGCACAAACTGAGGAACTTGGCTTGCTTCACGGTTGGGCGTGGGCCGGTGCGTCGCTTGCCGGGCGGGTCTGGTCGATCGTGCCGAGGTGCTCCAGCTCCACCACTGCAGCGCCGCCTCCTCCCGCTCAGGCATAAAGCCCTATTACCCCAGACGGCTGGCCGACCGGTCCTGAGTCCATCGACACCGGGAGGCTCCATCGATGGACGACACCCCCCCTGAGCAGCAGCGAGGAGCGCGCTGACGATCCGGCCCCTGCTCCAACACTCTCATCGGATCACTGGCTTCCCTGGCGTGTGACGCCGTCGCCGTCTATTGCATCGCCTCAGGTGCCCCGGACCCATCGGGAAGTCCCACTGGAAACCTGGCCCCAGGTGCCAGCGTCAGCCACTCCGCCCCCATCAACCAAACTTCTTCAGAGCCCGGTGGCCTCGTCACCGGGCTTTGTCGTGCTCACCCTTGCCATGCCAGACCTCGCCGATATCCACCAGGCCCTGGTCGAGGACTACCGCGAGTCCTTCGAGATTGCGGCCGGCAAGCTGATGGCCCAGCCCAGCTGGACCCTAGAGGCCACCGTGGTGCTCACGCACCTCCACAACGGCGCCGTCACGATCGGGCCGGTGCGGAGCCTTCCCCTCTTGCTGGATCACCTCCCGCCAGAGCTGGACGAGTTCGTGCGGCTGCAGGAAAAGGGGGTGCCCTTTGAGGAGGCCTATGCCCAGTGTCTGGCCGAGCAGGGGCAGGAGTTCGTCGATGCCTGCGAAGCCGCCAAGCGCAGCAAGCCGCTCGTCACCCACGACAATCTGGCCGAGCTCACCGCCCTCTCCCAGAAAGGGTTTGCTCGGGAGCCCCGCGAGCTACTGGCGCTGGCCCAATGGTCCGACCACGTCAGCGGCTTCCTGGTGGCGTGTGAGCAGCTGAGTGGAAGTCAGGCTTGAACCAAATGATCACTGGGCTGTGTAGCCGCCATCGACGGCGATGCATTGGCCTGTGAGGAAGCGCGCCTTGTCGGACGCGAGGAAAAGGATGGTCTGGGCAATCTCATCGGCTGATGCGGCCCGCTTGGCGGGCATCATGTCGAGCAGTCCTGCCCTGGCCTCTTCATTGCCGCCGGTGAAGCGCGTCAGCATCTCAGTCTCCACGGGGCCAGGTGCAACGGCGTTGACACGCACCCCTTCGGCCGCCACTTCAAGGGCCGCCGACTTCGTCAAGCCTTCGACCGCGTGCTTGCTGGCGACGTAGATCGAAGCGCCGGCCATGCCGACCTGGCCTGCGATGGAAGACAGATTGATGATTGAGCCGCTGCCCTGCTGCAGCATCACCGGCAATTCGTATTTCAGGCACAGCAGCGTGCCCAGCACGTTGGTGTCGAAGGTGGCGCGGTAGTTGTCCGCGGTCTGCACGCTGATCGGGCCGACCGCACCCTCTATGCCGGCGTTGTTCACGGCCACGTCCAGCCGCCCGAATGTTTCGACCGTCTGGCTGACAAGAGACTGCACCTGGGCTTCATCGGTGACATCCGCCAGCAGGAACTCGGCCCGGGCGCCAAGTGCGCGCAGTTCGGTGGCCAGGTGTTGACCTGCCTCCTCGCGCCGGCCTGAGACGACGACGTTGGCTCCTTCTCTGGCAAAGGCCAGGGCAGTGGCGCGGCCGATGCCGGCCAAGGCGCCTGTGATCAGAACGGTTGGGGTGGTCATCGCGAACTCCGTCAGGAGAGGCATTTGATGAGCTGAACTCTGATTGATGAATGGAAACGGCGGTAGCCAGGAACTTGGACTAACATCCATTCCAGAATGGAATAAATGAATCGGGATTCATGGATCGGTTCCTGGCCATGCAGACCTTCGTCCGCGTCGTTGAGACCGGCAGCTTTTCGGCGGTGGCGCGCGAGCAATCCAGCACGCAAAGCGCCGTGAGCAAGCAGATGGCGTCACTGGAGCGCCACCTGGGCGCCAAGCTTCTGACCCGCACCACGCGCAAGCTCTCGCTGACAGATGTCGGCGCGAACTACTACGAAGACGCGCGACGGCTTGTGGCCGAAGTGGCTGAAGCAGAGGGACAAGTGCGCCGGGGCGAACAGCAGCTGAGCGGCTGGCTGCGGGTTGCATCTTCAGTGGGCTTTGGCGGACGGGTTCTGCGCCCTCACGTGCGCAGCTTCCTGGCAGCCCATCCGGAGGTGAAGATCGACCTGAAGCTCAACGACGGCTTCATCGATCTCGTCGAGCATGGCATTGACGTGGCCGTGCGCATCGGCAACCTCGGCGACAGCACGCTGGTGGCCAGGCGCATCGGCAGCATCCGCCGTGCCGTGGTGGCCAGCCGGAGCTATCTGCAGGCCGCCATGGGCGGGCGGCCGATGCCCCTGATCCCGGAGGACCTCAAGCAGCACCCCTGCATCGTCTACACCGAACTGCGCAGCCGCAATCTGTGGGACTTCATCACTCCCGATGGATCCACCGTCTCCGTACGCGTGGAAGGTCCGCTGCAGACCAATGCCTCCGACATCGTCCGGGCCGCGGTGCTCGACGACGTGGGCATCGCCTATTGCCCGACCTGGCTGGTACAGGACCTGATCGAGAGCGAAGAGGTGCAGGTGCTGCTGCCTGAATGGCAGACGATGCCTCTTCCATTGCATCTAGTGAGTCCACCCGAACGACTCAACGCTGCAAAAGTGCGTGCATTCACTGAGCACCTCTCCAGCGCACTGGCCTGTTGCTCAAGATGCAATTGAATGCGTTTGGGCGGTCGCTGCTGCAGCTGCACAGAACATTTCCCAAAAGCCCAACAGGTCGCACGTCGCGGCCAGTCCCTACACCTGAAACAACTACTGAGGCACGAGCCACCCCAACGGCTTGCCACCAGGCAGTTAATGCCTGCAACTGACCTAGCCGCCGTTGGAGGGATGAGACCACCCAGGGCTATGTACCTAGCGGCTGCCTTCGATTGCCAGATCGAGGGCCTGCCAGCAGCCAGCCTGAGGCGAGTGTGACCCTCACTCCTCCTCTTCGGCCTCACCCACCGGTACCAGGCGGATCTGCTTGCGGCCCAGCTTGATCTCGAACTCATCGCCCGGCTTGAGGCCCAGCAGTCCGGTGTAGGCCATACCCACCAACAGGTTGCCGTTGCCCTGCACCTTGGCGATGTAGCTCAGACTGCGGCCACCTTGACCCTTGCCCTTTCCATTGCCACCGTTCATGCCAAGGCTGACACCCTTGGCTTCCAGCAGAGCCTCATAGAAGGCGGTGAAGTTGAGCCTCTCGCTGCCGTCCTTCTTGCTGCTCACATATCCGGCAGCGCGGACCAGATCGGACTTGGAGGCATCTCCCAGCTCCTTGACTTTGGCGAGCAGGTCAGCACCGGTGAGGGCCATGAATGCCACGAGTTGATGGATTAAAGCTTACGTCCTGGCTGATGGTGGTCTTGACAGTCTGATGCAGCTGGCGGTGCCTTCATCGGAGGCTCTCGCAGGCTTCGCCATCACCATTCCCGTCCAGATACGTGTGACCTTGACGCAACAGCGCTTGGGCCTGCTGATAGGAACCGATCTCCCTGCAGCGACACGTCCGGCCACCAGACATCGACCAGGTGGCACTCGTTGCTCGACTGGACGTTCGGCCCCGGCGGAAGTCCCAGGGGCGGGTGATGCCGCCGGGCACCCGCCACACCCCGTAGCGACTGCGGGATGCCCGGAACTCGGCATCCAGGTACTCCTTGGCGTCGCACTGGCCCAGGTACTGGCGGTAGGCGAACGCCATGCCGTCCTCCACCATCGCCAGGCCGAGATTGATCTCTCCGATCACCTCGGCCACGGTGCGGCCGTAGCGATCCACCGTCTGGGGCCTCAGCGTCACGCTGGAGCCAAGCCGCAGCCTGCTTTGCAGGTAGCTGCGGGCATTAGCGCCATCGGGGGCCTGAGCCATCTCGGGGGCATCCATGCAGGCCAGTCGCACCGTGATCCGTTGCCCTCCCTGCAGCACCCGGATCGTGTCGCCGTCACCGATTGAGAGCACCGTGGCGCGATCGTCCTCCGCGTGGACCATGGCCGCCAGGGACATGCCCAGCAGCAGAACCGCTACCTGTCCAGCAGCCATGCTCAGAAGTCGGCCAGGCAGAAGGGGGATCCGCAATAGGTGCCCCCTCACTGCTGCAGGTGGAGTTCTTCGATCGCCTCGCCGGCCTTCCTCCGTTGCGCCATGAGGTATCCGGACGTGTAGGTCAGCGGCACCGATTCCCCGTGCAGCCGCTCCAGCGCCTGTCTCAGCTCAGCCAGCAGAGCTTCCCGCACCGCCGGATCGAGGGCCAGAAACGGCGAGTAGGTGGTCAGAAGGGTGAGGTAGTCGTCAATCGTCAGGCGGCTCTCCACCACACACCGACTCTCGTGAGCTCCCTGATAGAGCGGAGACTCCAGCAATGGTTGCCCCAAAACCGCGAGAATCCCCGCCACGGTGGCCGCATCTTCATATGGGCGGTCCAGCTCAGGAGCATGGCGGCGGTAGATCGTCCGCAGTGCCTCATGGGTCTGGACCGGTGGCTGCAACTCCTTGTTCCACAGAAGGATCAACCAGCCGTTCTGCCGCAAGGCTCGGGCTGCTTTCGGATTGGCGATCTCCGGAGGGATCCAGTGAAACGAGCTGGCGGCCACAACCGCATCGAACTGCTCCTGGTGAGGTTTCCATTCCTCCAGAGAGGTGGTGACCACCTCGACGTTTGGAAATCGTTGACAGGCCTCCTGGGCGAGCAGACAGAAATCAGGGTTGGGCTCGATGGCCACGATCCCGCAACCAAGCTCCGCGAACGACACCGTGGCCGTGCCTGGTCCACAGCCCACCTCAAGAATCGTCGATGTTGCCGTCAAACCAGCCCGCGCCACCACCGCCTCCACCAACTGCTGCGGATATCGGGGCCGGGTGGCGGCATACGCCGCGGCGGCCGGCGAGAACCAACCACGGCGCTGCTCCACGCTCTGGGCCGCATAGGTGGCGATGGTCTCCTTGATTTTGGCCACGGGATCCATGGAGCCTGAGCGGTCGAGGGATTCGCCCCCAGGCTGTAGCAGGTAGGCAGCTGCAGTTGACAATCAGAACCCAGTTGCCGACCTGCTCCGATTGAGAGCCCTGCGCACGAACCTGTATTCGCGTGACGTCAGCTGGGGCCATTGCCAAAACCAGCACCAGAGCGAGAAGCAGGCTCCGGCTCAGGAGCATCGCCCCAGCCTGCGGGCTGCGGTCCCGCACGATTGTGTACCCACTCCACTCAGGGGCGCGGCTCCAGCCCCTCCAAGGCAGTGCGCAGCTCTCCGAGGAACTCCTCATCCACCTCGGTGGCGCTGAGTTCCTCGCCCACCAGGTCCTGGATCAGGGGGTAGAAGCGCACCTCAAACCATTTGCGGAACACCGGGTAGGTGCGCTCAGCCGGCCAGGTGCCGCTGTCTCGATGCCAGAAGTCGAGCTCCGCCTCGAAGATGTCTGCGTAGACCTCCTCGAGGATCTCCTCAGCCTCCTCGTCCGTGTCGTAATCAGGGATCAGGTACAGGCAGGGCTCCCGGGCCCCGGCGGCCTCGACATCCAGATCCAGTTGCCTGGCCCACTCGAGCAGTTGCTCGCTGGGGTAGATCCCCACCGCACAGCGGTTCACCACGGCCATGGCCCATCCGGCGGCATTCCCCAGACGCTAGGCAGGGCTTCCTGAGCGCGAGATGGCACTGCCGGAGAAGCCGGCGGGCATGCCAAATCCCCTCTCGGCCCTTGGGAAGCGGTGCCCGGAGGATGGGAACGTCTCAACGAAGCCCCCGGAGCCACGTCGATGAAGGTGATCGTCGATCTCTGCGTGGTACCGATCGGGGTCGGCGTCAACCTGGCGCCCTACATCGCTGCCTGCGAACAGGTGCTGCTGGACGCTGGCCTCAAGATCCAGCTACACCCCAACGGCACAGCCATCGAGGGTGAGTGGGGCCCGGTCTTTGCTGCGATCGCGGCCTGCCATCAGGCGGTGCATGCCATGGGCTGCCCCCGCATCTACACCACCGTGAAGGTCAACACCCGCACCGATCGGGACCAGACGTTGGAGGAGAAGATGGCCAGCGTTGAGGCGTTGCTCCAACAGCTGCCGCACAGGGACCAATGAGAAGGGCGCCCCGTGTCGGGCGCCCTTGGGCCGGTTGCAGGGCTTGGGCTCGCGCTGCCCTGGTCGAGGCCTCTGATTCATTAATAGATCCGCCTGCCTTGCTTGTCAGTACGGCAAGCCGTTCCTCCCAGGCGCTGGCGACACCAGACTGGTTCCAACGGCACTGAGCAAGGACAGTCCATGACCACGACCCTGGAGAGACCCGCCACGCTGCAGTGCGCCTGCCCGGGCTGCCACTGCACGGTGCAAGCGGACAGCCCGTTCCGCAACGGCGCCCTGCTGTTCTGCAGCGACGTCTGCGCCAAAGGGCACCCCAACGGTGAGCCCTGCCACGCCGGCTGTGGCTGTGAAGGCCATGGCTGAATCGGCTCCTCCTTCTGCAGAGCTCCCCGGCTAAGCCGCAGCGGCCTCGATGATCGCCGTTGTGGAGGCCTCCACCGCGCGGGCCACCTCCTTCAGGGAGGGATCGGCCGAGAGGCCTGCAAGCATCGCCTCGGGGCGGATCATGCCGATGCGGGTCGTGCCGGCTTCTGTGTAGACGGAGATCCGGCAGGGCAGAGCCATGTTGAGCGCCATCGTGGTACTGAGCACTGCGGCGGCCTGGTGGGGGTTGCATACCTCGAAGATGCGGCACTGCTCCGCAAACTTCAGGCCTTTGCTGCGCAGGGTGTGGCCCAGATCATGCACGGCCAGCACGCCGAAGCCCTGGTCCACCACCGCCTCCTGGAGGGCGCTACTGGCCTCCTCGAAGGATATGGGCGTGTCGAGGATGAAAACGGGTCCATGGGTGTGATCAGCAGGTCGGTGTCAGGGTGTGCCGTACCAGCTGCGGTACCACTGGGTCATCTGCTCGATCTCCCGGCTCTGGGCCTTCACCATGGCCTGTTGCATTGCCCGCAGCTGCGGATGCTGGCTGTTGGTCTGGGCCATCGACGCCATCATCACGCCCATGCGGTGGTGGGGAATCATCTGCTCGATGAAGGCGCGATCGAAATCAGGGGCGTTCTTCAGCCACTCGACATCGGTGCCCATCATCCCCATGCCCCTTCCAGGGCCCCCCATCATTCCGCCCCTGCCGCCCATCCAGCCCCCCCAGCCGGAATAGACACCACGGCCATAACTTCCCCCCCAGGCAGGCACATCACCGCCGAACCACTGCCGGTACCAGATCCGCATCTGGGCGTTTTCCTGGGTCTGGCTGGCCTTGATGCTCTTGGCCAGCTCCTTGATTTCGGGCCGCTTCACGCGGGTGAGGGCGAGATCCGCCATGGCGATCGCCCCCTCATGGTGGGGAATCATCATCACGATGAAGCGCTGATCATTCGGGCCCATTCGTCCGGCCCCGTCCCACCCCATGCCGGGCCCAGGCTGCTGCCCTCCGCCCCGGCCCTGGGCAAGGCAGGGGCTGTTGACGAGCAACGCCAGGGCGCAGGCTCCTCCGGCCGCCAGCTGAAGAACCACGGTGGATCGCTTCCCTGGGGAGCGATGGTGGACCTGGGCCATGGATCCGGCCTCCAAGGCTGCGGGTGTCTTGATCTCCACCCTGACCACGCCGGCATGGTCCGAGGGTCCTTCGGGGGATTGCTTCACGGATCCACAGCACTGCCGACGGATCAACACCCTCAGGTCCGGGCAGATCACGGCGCCATCCATGGCGGGATCGCTTCTTCTGAGCCCCATGAGGAGCGGCTGAGGCTCGCGAGGGGGCTCACCCCCAGGACAATCTTCTGATGCAACGGGTTCAGGAGGGTCACGGCGATAGCAACCGCAGGCGCAGGCAGCGAACCGATCCGTTCATGCGCCACATCCTGACCCTCTCGCTGGCCTGCTGCTGGCTGACAGCTCCGGTGCTGGCGGCTGAAGTGGAGGCGTGTCAGAACCTGCTGGATCAACGCAATGCCCTGGCCGAGCAGGCCATGAAGGCCGAAATCGCCCTGGTCCGCACCATCCGTGAACGGATCTGCCCGGTCCTCAGCCAGCAGGCCGAAGGGGCCAATGCCAACGACCGCAACGAGCTGACCATCGACTACCAGGCCCTGATCGAGTGCCGCCACAAGGCGGAAGAACAGCTGCTGCGCAGCCAGCGGGTTTTCTATGTCAACCGCCAGCAGTTCAGGTTCTACACGGCGGCTGGAGCCAAGCTGGCCCGGCAAGCCGATGGGCTGGATCAGGAGTTGCGGGATCGGGAGTGTTCCTATCTGCGTTGACCAACAGCCTGCGGGCACCCAGTGCCGCCCAGACCCTTGACCCTGAAGTGACTACAGGCTGTTTGCTGGGGTCTGGATGACAGGACCATGGCGGAACATTGCTGCAGCAGCGGAACCAGCGGACAGAAGGCCGGAGCCACCACGGAACCGCAGCCGGAGCCGGCAAGCGGCAGAGAAGCGCTGTTTCGGATCAGCGCCATGGATTGCGCCACCGAGGAAGGCGAGATCCGCCATGCCCTCGCAGGTGTCGACGGCATCCGCGGCCTGAGGTTCCTGCTGGCCGAGCGCGTTCTGGCGATCGATGCCGAAGCGGCAGCGCTCAACTCAGCCCTCGCTGCGATCCGCCGGCTGGGATTCAACCCGGAACCGATCAGCACCGATCAGCGGTCGTCCGCGGCCCAGACCCGCGCTGAACGGCGCCGTGAACGGCTCCGCCTGGCGGGCTCCCTGGCGCTGGCGATCACAGCGGAGCTGCTGCATCTGGTCGTTCCCCCCTTCCCGGGCCATGAGCTGCTGGAGATCGGGATCGCCATCGCCGCGATCGCCCTGGCGGGCTTCTCCGTGTTTCGCAAGGGCCTCGCGGCCCTGCGCCAAGGCCGGCTCAACATCAATGCGCTGATGAGCGTGGCGGTCACGGGCGCCTTCCTGATCGGCCGTTTCCCGGAAGCCGCCATGGTGATGGCGCTCTATGCCGTGGCCGAGGCGATCGAAGCGCGGGCGGTGCAGCGGGCCCGCCAGGCGATCACCAGCCTGATGGCCCTGGCCCCCGATGAGGCGGAGATCCGCCAGAGCGATGGCCGCTGGCAGCGCGTGTCCGCCAGTGCTGTGGCCATCGGCGATGTGGTGCGGGTCCGCCCGGGGGAACGGCTGCCGCTCGATGGCACGGTGCTCAGCGGCGAGAGTGCGATCAACCAGGCCCCGATCACCGGCGAAAGCCTGCCGGTCGACAAAGGGCCAGGCGATGAGGTGTTTGCGGGCACGATCAACCAGGGCGGCGGCCTCGAGATCCAGGTGACGGCGCCCGCCTCGCTCAGCACCCTGGCGCGCATCATCCAGGCCGTGGAAGAAGCCCAGGCCTCCCGCGCCCCGATCCAGCGTTTCGTCGATCGCTTTGCGGCCCGCTACACCCCGGCGGTGTTCGTGGTGGCCCTGGCGGTTGCCCTGCTGGCGCCGCCCTTGCTGGGGTTCACACCCCTGCAGGCGATCTACAAAGCCCTGGTGCTGCTGGTGATCGCCTGCCCCTGTGCGCTGGTGATCGCCACACCGGTGACGGTGGTGAGCGGCCTGGCCACCGCCGCCCGGCGCGGCATCATCATCAAGGGCGGGCTTTACATCGAGGAGGCCCGCAAGATCAAGGTGCTGGCCCTCGACAAGACCGGCACGATCACCCTGGGTCAGCCCCAGCTGGTGGCCTTCTCCCCACGGCAAGAAGGGGCAGACGCTGGCGCTCTCAAACAGTGGGCCAGCAGCCTGGCGGAGCGCTCCGACCATCCGGTGTCGCGGGCCATGGCGTCAGGACTTGATGGTGACCGGCTGGCCGTGGAGGCCTTCGAGGCCCTCCCCGGAAGGGGGGTGCGCGGTGTGATCGCGGGGCGGCCGCTGATGCTGGCTAATCACCGCTGGATCGAGGAGCTGGGGCTTTGCTCCAGCGACCTGGAAGCATCGATGCAGGTTCACGAGCGCCAGGGCCGCTCGCTCAGTCTGTTGGCGGATGAAAGTGGCGTGCTCGCCCTGATCGCCGTCGCCGACACCGTTCGGCCCAGCTCGGCGGCCGCCATGGAGGCTCTGCGGGCCCTCGGCGTCACCCCGGTGATGCTCACGGGTGACAACGCAGCCACCGCCGGTGCGATTGCGGCCCTCGCCGGCATCGAGCAAGTGCGGAGCAACCTGCTGCCCCAGGACAAGCTCGAAGCGGTGGCCGATCTGCAGGCCCGCTATGGATTCACGGCCATGGCCGGCGATGGCATCAACGATGCGCCGGCCCTGGCCCAGGCGGACATCGGTTTTGCGATGGGGGCTAGCGGCACCCACATCGCCGTGGAAGCGGCCGATGTGGTGATCATGAACGACGATCTGATGCGCGTACCGGAAACAATCGCCCTCTCTCGCCGCACCTTTCGCATCCTGCGCCAGAACATTGCGCTGGCGCTAGGAATCAAGGCCATTTTTCTGGTGCTCACCGTGGCCGGAAATGCCACGATGTGGATGGCGGTTTTCGCGGACATGGGCACCAGCCTGATCGTGATCGCCAATGGCCTGCGGCTGCTTCGCACTCCCACGCTTGGCAAGATCAAGGGCTGAGTGTGGTCAGAAACGATCAGATCTGAGCCTTGTCGATTCGAGCCGAACGGTTTAACTCCATGAGGATGGCGCAGGTCTTCACCTCATCAGGTTGCGGACAAAGCCCTCTGAGATCCCGCAACTGATGCTGAAGCTGGCGTAGTTCATCGACCCGCACATCGACCTCGGCCATCTTCTCGTCCAGCAAGGCGTTCACAGTCCGGCAGCTGCCGGCTGGTGCGTCCCGCGCCCCGATCAGGATGCGGACCTCCTCCAGGCTCATATCAAGGCTGCGGCAGTAGCGGATGAAGCGCAACTGCTCCACATGCCGCGGCGAATAGAGGCGGTAGTTTCCATCCGTGCGCTGCGGCACCGGCAGCAAGTGCTCTCGTTCGTAATAGCGGATGGATTCGATCTTTACCCCGGTGGACCGTGCCAATTCGCCGATCTGCATGGATTCATCCCCTTGGGTTGGCAAGTCGGGCGGGCAAGACTCCCTGGCGCAACGCTAGGCCCTTGACCCTGAAGCCACTTCAGGCTGTTCGATGGCTGGATCTCTTCCTCTCGACTTCTGAGCTGGCGGTAATCCCTTCCCCATGGCGGGCTCAGGCCAGCCATGCCCCAGCACGATCTCAGCCACCCTCGCCTTACCCTCCAACTCCGCTGGCATCGCTTCGTGCCTGATGCACCGCTCGGCACCGTCTCTCGCATCGACGCGCAGGCCGTGGAGGTGCCCGCCGGCCTGGGCATGCTGCGAACCTTCCTGCGGGTGCTCGGCCCTGGCTACCTGGTGGCCGTCGGCTACATGGATCCGGGCAACTGGGCCACCGACCTGGCGGCCGGGTCCCAGTTCGGCTATCGCCTGCTGTGGGTGATCGGGCTCTCCAGCCTGATGGCGATGGTGCTCCAGTCGCTCTGCTGCCGGCTGGGCATCGCCACGCGGCTGGATCTGGCCCAGGCCTGCAGCCAGCTTCTGCCGCGGTTCTGCCGAATTCCCCTCTGGCTGCTGGCCGAGGTGGGCATCATTGCCTGCGACCTGGCCGAGCTGGTGGGCAGCGCCATTGCCTTGCAGCTGCTCTTTGGGCTGCCCTTGCTCTGGGGGGTGGGGCTCACGGCCGCCGACACCCTGCTGCTGCTGGCTCTGCAGCGCTTCGGGATTCGGCGGCTGGAGGCCCTGGTGATCGCCCTGGTGGCTCTGGTGGGCGGTTGCTTCGCGGTCGAGATGCTGCTGCTCCAGCCCGACTGGGGCCAGGTGGGCCAGGGCTTCATCCCCCAGGCCGCGAGCCTCAGGGACGGGCAGCAGCTGTTTCTGGCCGCCGGCATTCTCGGGGCCACGGTGATGCCCCACAACCTCTATCTGCATTCTTCGTTGGTGCAAACCCGCCGTTGGATCGGCGGGGTGCGGGCTCAGGCCAGGGCCCTGGCTTACAGCACCTGGGACACCCTGATCGCCCTCAGCCTGGCCTTTCTGATCAATGTCTCGATCCTGGTGCTGGCCGCCGGCAGCTTCTACGGACGGCTACCGCAGCCAGTCACCGACCTCAGCGAGGCCTACCGGCTGCTGACGCCGATGCTGGGCACCTCCCTCGCCAGCGTGCTGTTCGGGGTGGCCCTGCTGGCGGCGGGCCAGAGCTCGACGCTCACCGCCACCATGGCCGGCCAGATCGTGATGGAGGGGTTCCTGCAGATCCGTCTGCCGGATTGGAAGCGGCGACTGCTCACCCGCGGCCTCGCCCTGATCCCGGCGATGACAACGGTGATCCTTTTCGGGGAACGGGCCACCACGAATCTGCTGGTGCTGAGCCAAGTGGTGCTGTCGCTGCAGTTGCCCTTCGCGGTGATCCCGCTGGTGTGGTTCTGTGGGCGGCGCGGCCTGATGGGCGAACTCAGAGCACCGCTCGCTCTGCAGGCCGCGGGCTGGCTGTGCGCCAGTGTGATTGTGATGATCAACCTCTCCTTGCTCAGCGCGGTGCTGCGGGGCGGCTGAACTGTTGACAGCAGCTTCTGCGTGGGCCCATGACGAGCAAAAACCACTGGGAGACGATCTACGCCACCAAGGCTCCTGAGTCGTTGAGTTGGTATCAAGCCCATGCCGATGCCTCACTCCGGCTGCTTCAGGCAGCCGGCCTGCCACTAGATGCGGCGATCATTGATGTGGGCGGCGGGGCCTCCACGCTTGTGGATGACCTTCTGAACCTTGGCTATCAACGGATCACGGTTCTGGACCTTTCCGGCACGGCACTGGCCGTGACCCGCGAGCGGCTTGGCGTTCACGCGGCTGCGGTGCAGTGGCTGGAGGCCGACATCCTCACGGCTACCCTGCCCGACCATGCCTATGAAATTTGGCATGACCGGGCGGTGTTTCATTTCCTCACCAGCCCCGCCGATCAGCAGGCCTATATCCGGGCCGTGCTGCAGGCGCGCAAGCCTGGTGGCACTCTGCTCCTGGCAACCTTTGCAAAAGATGGCCCCACCACTTGTAGTGGCTTGCCTGTGGTGCGGTACAGCCCTGAGAGGCTCCAGGAAACCTTGGGGACTGCATTTTTGTTGCTCGGGCATGAGCGGTCTCGCCATCGCACACCAGGCGGCGCGGAGCAACACTTTCTGTCCTGTCGGTTCCAACGGACTTCCCCATAGTTTTGCAATAGAGCCCGTCCGGTTGCTGTGGTGAGCCTGATGACCTCCCAGACGCGAGAACAGCGCCGCGGCTGGCTGTCGGGCCTGCTCGCTGCCGCGCTGTTCGGCTCCAGCGCTCCGCTGATCGGCAGCTTGAGCCACGGGCTATCCCCCGTACTCGTTGCGGGTGTGCTGTACGCCGGTGCGGCGTTGGTGCTGTTGCCCCTGGCCGTGGCCGAGGCCCCGACCAGCCGCCACGCTCCGATCCAGCGGCAGGATCTCCCCCTGTTGGGGCTGATCACCCTGCTGGGCGGCATCGGCGGTCCGATCGCCCTGGTCAAGGGCCTGGCGCTGCTCACCCCGGGGGCCTCGGCGCTGCTGCTCAACCTGGTGGCGGTGTTCACGGTGCTGATCGCCGTGGGGGTGGGGAAGGAGCATCTCGGCCGTGACGGCTGGACGGCGGCCGGCCTGACGCTCACCGGAGCCCTGGTGCTCTCGGCGGGTCCCCTGGGCGGCAGCCAATGGCAGGGCGTGCTGTGGATCGCCCTGGCCTGCCTGTGCTGGGGCATCGACAACAACCTCTCCCAGCGCCTCAGCCTGCGCAACCCCCTGCAGATCTCCGCCGCCAAGGCCCTCGGGGCTGCCCTGCCGATGCTGGCCGTAGCCCAGCTGCAGGGGCACCCGGTTCCGTTCATCTGGATGAGCGCCGCCCTGCTCGGCATCGGCAGCCTGGGCTATGGCGTGTCGATCTGGCTCGACATGGTGGCCCTGGCCTCCCTTGGCGCTGCCAGGGAAGCCGTGGTCTTCTCCACCGCTCCCTTCCTTGGCGCTCTGGTGGCGGTGGCCCTGCTGGGTTCACCGCTCAGTCCATTGCTTGTGCTGGCGGCGTCTGCCATGGCGGTCAGCACAGGCTTGCTGCTGCGATCCAGCCATGGCCACTGGCACCGCCATGCCGAACTCGATCACCAGCACCGGCACTTCCACGCCCCTGTCGGTGGCGATGCTCACCACATCCATCACCACCGACCGGAGGATCTCGCGGACATCGAGCCTGACCAACCCTTCTGGCACAGCCATCGCCACCGCCATGACCCGCTGGCGCATGAGCACCCCCACGTCAGCGACTTGCACCACCGCCATCAGCACTGAGCCGTCCGCTCTGCCTACGCCTCAGATCCGGATCAATGACCAGCTCTGAGCTGATCAGCTCCAGCCGCTGGTCGGTGCGCTCCCAGCGGGTCGGGCAAAAGCGCAGCACCTGGCAGTCGTCGCTCAGCCAGCCCTCCTTTGGCGTCAGGGGGTCACGAGGTGAGGGCCGGCTCATGCCTCGGTGAGTCGGGCCTCGATCAATCGGCAGCACTCCTGCACGTCGCTCGCGCTCTCCACCCCCTCGCCGAGCGAGCAGAAGAAGTCTCGCCACAGCGCCGGCACCGCCAGCAGGATCAGTGGCCATCCGCCGTTGAGTGCATGGGCGGCTTCTGATGCTGTGCCGGGGCCTCCGCCCCCGCAGATCACCACCACATCGGCGCTGAGCACGTTGATCACGTTGCGGGCCTCGCCCATGCCCGTGAACAGGGCCAGATCCAGTTCCGCGGTGTCTTGCCTGTTGTCACCGTTCCCTTCATCGGGCAACACCCCCACTACCAGGTGCCCCTCCACCCGAACGGCGCCGCGGCTGGCCGCCGCCATCACCCCCGCCGGGCGGCCACCGGTGAGCAGCACCCACCCCCGGGCGCTGATGCACTCACCGAGCTCTTCGGCCAGACGCATGGCCTCCGCTGAGGCACCGTCCCCCGCACCCATCACGCCCACCACCGTTCGCCGGTTGCTCATGCCACCTCGGGGCACCAGCCACGCTGGCGCGTCATGTCGTCGGTCCAACCCTGACAGCGGCGGGTGAGGTGCTCCCCATGGGCGAGCAGACCTTGGTGCAGCTGGCAGGTGAGCAAAGGGATGCAGTATCCCCCCGCGTGGTGCCGGAACCAGCGGCAGGTGAGGCAAGCCTGGCGGCTGCGGCTGGGTCGCCGGACACCAGCTTGAATACTCGATGGATCGAAGGGAGATATGAGATGGCACTCTGGTCCCGACGCGCTGATGTGATGGTTGAACCGGACCCTCGCGCCTCCCGCCTGAATGAACTGCGCCTGCGTCTGCCGGGCCTGGTGCGAGGGATTCAGGAGCCAGGGATCACACGCGAGCGGAAGTCTGAGCTGGCGGCCGAATATGAGCAGGTGCTCGGCGCAGTCCTGGCCCTGGCCGATGAATTGGACGTGCGCACCGAGTGAGGGACCCTGACGACCGCCTAGTCCGCCGTGACGCCATGTTGTTGGAGATGGCCAAGATCTTGGCGGAAATCCGCGCCCCCTCCTCAACGTCAGAGAGCGTGTGGAGCTGTTGAGCCACTTAGCGGAGCTGCGCCGGATCGTGCTGGCACTGGGCGATGAGGCGACGACTGACTGAACCACCGGAGCACTCGCTCACTACGCGAAAAGGTGTGTACCTAGACCTGATTCCACCTGCGGTCCAGAAACGCTTTCTAGGGAACCGTGGCCTCCATCTCATCCAAGAAGCGCTGGCGACGCGTCCTCTTTTAGGCGAAGAGCTGCTCGTAGTCCGTGATGCCCAGCTGGAGGGGGTCGGCCATCCGTTCCAGTCTCAGCCTTGGATCTGGAGTGATTTTAGTTGGTTTTTCAGAGGTTCCCAAAGACCAATGATTTAGATTGACATTTTGCATTAGACCTATTAGTCTGAGTCTCACTTTACACCGCTTGATTGTGAACCAGTCCACTCTACGCCTTAGATCAAGTGATAAACCTTGGCAATGGGCGGTCCTCTTTACCCTATTTTCTGTTGCCACAGTTCCCTTCTACTGCTTTACTCGCAAGACGTGGAAGCCATTTGTATATGTCTTCGCAAGTATTAGCAGCGCCCTCGTCCTATGGGCGCTTATTATCGGAATTATTGAGGGTTTTACTGTCGGCAACTACCAGGAGGCCCCAATTGCCGAATCCCTGCTATACATTGGGTGCATTGCGGCAATATATGGAGGCGGATACTACTCAGTCCACAGTCTACGAAAGAGTGCTGTAGCCACTATTCGCGGTTCCGCAAGTTCGGATGATCGCGATATTGCTCTAAGTCCAACTTCTGAAGCAGATCTGACTGGTTCAACTGACTCGGTTTCTCCACGCCAGGCAGCATTAACTTCATCCCAACGATTTGCTGTGTTGATTTCCAGTATAATCGTGCTGTTGATTGGTGGTTACGCTGTTCACACAACTACAGTGGAGGCGACAATCAAGGCGAATCCAGTGCTCTCGGCGGTCGCCAAAACAGGCACAGAAGTCAAGATAAAGCACTTCGATTGCGGTGATATATATGGATACTATGATTCGTCGATTGATACCCTTCAAATATGTACTGCTGTTCATGACGATCAACTCATAAGTTCCAAGGAGTCAACGATCAGGCATGAAGCGTGGCATTTAGTTCAGGCGTGTTCTGCGGTCAAGAGCAAGGATGATGAATGGGGAAGATTTGATCTTGTTAGTTCGCCCCTGCTTGCTACCAAATCGTTGACCGCTGACGAGAACAGATATATTTCGGAGAACTACGAAGAACGGCAACGATCTGTCGAGTCAGAGGCGCTTTTGGCTGAATCTCATTTGACAGACGGTCAGATAATCCAGGCGATTAAAGAGAAATGTTATTTTCCTGAATAAAGAGTTGCTCTCATAATTCTTTTGCGTCAACTGCAGTGAATCTCATGCCTTTCCGCCACCATCACTGTCAAGATAAGTGTACCCCTGCCTGAGAAGTTCCTGTGCACTGCTCCAGGTCCCATTCCCTCTACAGCATTATTCCCTGCTGCCGTCGTTGCATGGCCTTGTCGAGGACCGGAATTATAAACTAATAAACTGGACTAACATCAAGATTCTCCAGGCACGACTCCTCAAGGTGTGGACTAGACATCCTTGTCACCTTACCTGTAGGTGATTATGAGCGTTGTGCGGATGAGAAGCTGGCGACGTCTCCGCGCCAATCAAGCGACATATTGATATATGTGTTAAAGTAAGATGGAAACTAAGTCTAAAGACCAAGGAGCGCTAGAGGATGTCGAGAGCATCGACAGATGTCAACAGCTATCTTCTGCCCACGCTTGAGGGGTTTCGCAACAAACTTCTGGATCTGACGTCTAGGAATAATCTTCTCAATCTCTCGCTCACGAGCAAAAGAACAGCGAGGCTGATGCGATTTGTTGCTTGTGACCCTCAAGCGATACTCAACACTCTTTGCTCCGGATACACACTCGAGCTCAAGCCACTTCCCGATCCTCCAGAGGAGGAAGAGAAGATGTTGGAAGGACAAGAGTTCATGGCTGCACTTGTTCAGGCTCGGGAGCAGGATCCGCTCTATAAGCAGATTTTGGCCGATAGTTCAGGAGATAAAGATTTCAGCCCGGCGCTGGCCCAGGCAGAAGAGCGCATACGCTCGTCGGTGAGAGATGAATTCGAACAAGGCGGCAAAGGCAGTACGACGAAGAACTTGGCCAAATGGGCAGAAGCTCAGGGGATCAATCCCAGCTACGACTTGGCCATCGCAGACAAGATCCCTCCAAGCAAGAATGGATCATTGCAAGTTTTGCTACTCGCACAAAGGCTGGAGCGCCTCGCAGAGGGCATGCGCAAGAACGCACGCAGTTCGATCGAAGAAACAGGAAACAACATCCTCTACCTGGCCTTTGGTTGTCTGGAGTGGTCGGAGAAGAACAAGTCGTTCTTTGCCCCCTTGATCTTGCTGCCGGTCGAACTAATAAAATCCACCACCCGTGGTGGAGCCAAGAGTTTCTCTTTGCGGGGTACTGAGGATGCTCCTGTTGGCAATGTCACCTTGAAGGAACGCTTGCGGCGTGACTTCTTGATTGATTTCCCCCTGCCGAACCTGAACGAAGATGGTGGAGACCTGAAAACATACTTTGATCAGGTCGCTGACGCCGTGGCCGAGTTGGAAGGTTGGGCAGTACGCCCAAACCTAAACCTTGCACTGCTCAATTTCAGCGGTCTGGGCCTCTATCAGGATCTTGATCCCAAGATCGTCCAGTTGTCACCACTGGTGAAGGAACTATTGGCAGCAGAGATGACGGATGTAGAGAAGGACAGTGAGTTTGAGGATGTGGCAGATGATGCTTATGTGGATCATCCATCAATTGTTCAGAAGGTTCCGATCTTGATCACCCAGGCCGATGCCAGCCAATTCGCAAGCATCGCCGATGTGATGAGTGGTCGTTCAATGGTGATCGAAGGTCCTCCGGGGACCGGTAAGAGCCAGACCATCACCAACATCATTGCCAATGCCCTTTACTCCGGCAAGCGAGTGTTGTTTGTAGCCGAGAAGAAAGTAGCCCTGGACGTGGTCTACACCCGCCTGGCGGAGGCTGGTCTCAAACCTTATTGCCTGCGCATTGCTTCTGATAAGACCAACAAGCGAGAGGTCTATGACGAGCTGGGCGAGAGGCTACTGATGCCTAGGCCTAGCCCTCCTCGACGCGATGCGGCCCTTGGTGAATTCAACCAACTGCGTGATCAGCTGAATTCCTTTTCGGAGCTGCTCAACCAAAGTCACGGCGCTGAGGAGGAGAGTCACCAGGAGTTGCTCTGGGTTGAAGTCAAGCTGAAGAAGGAATTACAGGCTGCTAACCTTAATCTTGCTAAACTTAAGGTCGACTTGCCGTCAGCAACGGCCTATACGCGTCCACAAGTTGAGCAGGTTGCTGAAATCTATGGCGAGTTGGCCGTTCTTGTCGCCTCAGTGGATTTCGATGAGCTGTCTGACGTCTTCATGGCCATCGGGGTTCGTCCGGGGGATCCTCTTGGTCGTGATCAACTGTTCGATCAGGCCCAGCGATGGGCTGATGCCGTCAAGGACCTAACAGAATTAACGGGGCAAGGGGAAGACCTAACGGGTCTCTCCATTCAAGCTTTGCGCCATCGGGCCCGCGACGAAGCAGCAGCCATTTCGAAGCTCCCTGATCCATTGCCGAGTGAGCAAGAATCTCTGCTCCCCTTGTTCTCCAGTCATGAGGTTTTCGGAGTGGCCCAGGGTTTGTTGCAGGCTTTGCGAGCTGAGCAAGCCAGTGCAGACAAGCTGGCTTCCAGCTTCGTTCGGATTCCAGATCCGCTGCCCGACGCCGCCCATATCAGTGATTTCGTGGCTAGGTGGAACGGTTGGTCTTTGGGTCAGTTGGCCATGCCGCTGACAGCGGGTGAACGAGAGCTTCTGAGCCAGCGCCTTGAACTCCTGGGTGATCGGGTGGAAAGACTCCAAGTGGCCTGTGACTCGACAGGTGTTGGCCTCGGGGTTGATCAGTGCAACCATTCCTCCATTCGGTCCCTTGCCGCTGTACTTGATTATTTAAAAACTCTGCCTGATTGGGTGTTGGAGCATCGAGACCAGCCAGTCTGGAAGGCTAATTCCGACGAGTTGCAGGATCTTCTGACTCGCTTTGCCTCGTTGCACGAGCAGCGGAAGTCCCTAGGCCTGAGCAAGTCACCATTGGCTGAAACGAGCTCCTCGGCTCAACTCAGGCAAGCCTCCGAAGTTCTCCAACAGTGCAGTAAGAGGGGGATGGCAGCTCAGCTCCTGAGTTCATCTGCAGCCACGGAGTGGGGTCTAAGGATTTCTGGTGTCCAGGCGTTGTTGGACCGGATCCACATTGCTATTGAGCGGGGCATCGCGGGCAAGAGCCTCAACATCTTCACCATTGAGCAGTTGCTGGCGTTGCCAACTGTGCTTCATGCCGTTGCTGTCTTGAGGCCCAACGCCTTCCAGCATCGAGGCGGCCAGTTGTGGAATGCGCCCTTGGCCACCATGGTCTCCACCCTTGAAGCCAAGAATGAATTGGAGCGAACACGCAGTGAGCTTAATCACCAAGGCTTGAGTATCCCCACCGATGTCGATGCCCAGAAGCTGCGGGAGGAGGCTGAGGTCTTGGAAACGAGGAAGGGGGTACACAAGCTGCTGAGCAGCTTCGCCGGCTCCTACAAGCGAGCGTCCGAGCTGGCTGAGAGACTAGGGGCAAAGGAAGAAGTCCATAGGCCACTTGCCTTGCGGCGGCTTGCCGATTTTCTTGATCAGCTCGAGAGTTACCCGCTCGAGCTGGAGTCGCAATGGTGTTCAGACGGCCTGACCCTGAGGGAGGCCGTTGCCGTGGCCCAGGAGCTGGCTGCTTTCAAGGATCACCTCAGTAGTCAGGCAGCGACTGCCGTCTTTCTCCCTCTAGCTCGCACGGCACCCCTTGCTGACGTCAAGGCGTTGCTAACGGACTTTGAAGGCGGGCTGAACGGGGATCTCAATGCGCTGGTTACTAATGAGCTGTGGGCGGGTAAGGCCGTGGGGGGCATGTCGTTGGCTGAGCTGCGCAGTCAGCTCGAAAAAAGCCGTAGGGACCAAGAACTGTTGGAGCAGGCGAAACCCTATGCGGCCTGGGCAGTGGCCGCAGGCATCAAGGACGGGAATGAGATGGCGGGTTGGTTCGAGAATGTCCTGCGGTTCCAGGAGCTTGAGTCCATCTTCCCCAAAGCGGAGTTTGAAGCCATTGTTGGTCCAGCCCCTGATCTTCAACGTCTTCAGGAGGTGGTGACGGCAGCAGCGACCTACAAGGGACTGTTGAGCGCGGACCGATTGGGCAATCTGGACCCTCTACTTCTGGGCCTTCCCAAGCCAGAACTGGAGCGTATTAGCGGGCTTGTCGGTCGCCAGCTGATGCCTCTGCTGGGACAACTGTTGGCGGAAGAAGAGGTCGTCCCCCCGGGAGCGGAACAACAACCGATGGGTCCGTTACTGGTCGCGATTCGGCAGATCATCACTGACTATCACAAGCTGCTCAAAGACTGGGTAGCGATCGGTCTGCAGGACGGCTTGTCGAGAAGCGCCTTGCTCGAAACACCTCTGGATCTTGAACTCCATAGTCGCCGCCAGGCTGTGGTGATCAGTGCTACCTCTGATCTGCGTCAGGAACTGGGTCCTGATCTTGCCGGAACTCCACACGAAATGTTGCGGGCTGTGCTTACCTGGATTGTCCAACTCCGTGAACGGCGGCTTCCATTGTCCATGGAACAGCGCTGCCTGGAGCATGGCTCGGCTGGATACATCGGCACGGAACGCCTCCGAGGATTAGCTCTGGTCAGCACCGTCGAGCGAGAGGAGCAAACAGCCCTGCAGTTCGCCACAGTGGCCAAGTTCAGTCCGCAGCAATTGTGTGGCGACTCGGTGAAGGAGGTGGAGGGGTTGCTTCATGAGGAGTTGACCCTCTGGCTCGCGTCGCTACTTTCCCTGCGGGAGGCTTTTCCGCAGTGGGTTCGCTTCCATCAACTGATGGAATCTTTGCCAGGCAAAGCCGATCGATGCCTGGTGCAGGCGCTAATGGACGGGAGCATCCCACCAGCACACTGGAGCCCCATCCACCACTGGAACCTGGTGCGCAGCAAATTGGGCGAAATCTCAGAAGCCAGCCCTGCCCTCAAAAGTCTTCAAGCCGCTGACCAGATAAACCGGCGGAAGCGGTTTCACCATACGGAAGAACAGCTCATGCAACTCGATCGCGTTGAAGTGATCGCAAAGATCCACCGCGATCGTGACGAGCTACCCATTGGCATCGACCAGGGCCGACGGGGAGAGTTCACAGAGATGGGCCTGATTGATAACGAAACCAGCAAGCAGAAGCGGCATCGCCCCCTGCGCCACCTCTTCCACTACGCCGGCCATGCAGTTCGGGGCCTGAAGCCCTGCTGGATGATGTCGCCCTCCACCGTCGCCTCGCTGTTGCCGCGTGAAGAAATCGAACAGTTTGATCTTGTGATCGTGGACGAGGCCTCTCAGATGCCACCTGAGCGTGCCTTCGGGGTGATTAGCCGCGCTAAACAATGCGTCGTTGTCGGAGACCCCAAACAGCTACCACCTACCAGCTTCTTTCAGCGCAGCTCTTCCTCTGAGGAGACAGAGGAGTCTGAGGATGTGGACACTGAGGCCCTCGATGAAGAATCGATCCTCGATCTCTGCACCAAGAGCTTCAAGCCAGCGAGGAGGTTGAAGTGGCACTACCGCTCCCGCCACGGCAGTTTGATTGCATTCTCAAATCGTCAGTTTTACAAAAACCAGCTAGTTATCTTTCCCTCCTGTGGTCGTGATTTCGCCATCAACAGACATCTCGTGCAAGCCCCTCGCTATGTGAGGAGTATCAATCTGCCTGAAGTAAGTCTGGTATGTGATGTGGTGCTGGAGCAGTTGGAGCTACATCCGAAGCGCAGCCTGGGTGTTGTGGCCATGAACGAGTCCCAGGCAGAACAGATTGCCGAACAGCTGGAGACGCTGTCCATCCACCACCAGGAATTGCGCCGTCGTCTTGATCTGACCGATAGCAGCGAAGAGCTGTTCGTGAAGTCTCTGGAAAAGGTACAGGGGGACGAACGCGACACCATCGTCATTTCCACCACCTATGGCCCGTCGGAGCCAGGTGGTCCCTTAGCGATGCGTTTTGGCCCGATCAACCAGGGCGGTGGTCACCGGCGCCTCAACGTGCTTTTCACGCGTGCCAAGCACGGCATTGAGCTAGTCACCTCCATGGAGTCCAGTCAGATCCACCCCACAGCCACGTCCAGTCCTGGCGTTTATGCCCTGAAGGATTACCTCAAGTATGTGGAGACCAGGAGCCTGGATACGGGCCGCCAAACCGGACGCCCACCTGATAGTGAGTTTGAGGTGGTGGTTGCCGAGGCTCTTGAACGCCATGGCTATCAGGTCGAATGCCAGGTCGGGGTGGCCAACTACTTCATTGATCTGGCCGTACTCCATCCGAAGCAGCCGGATCGCTATCTCCTGGGGGTGGAGTGTGATGGAGCTACATATCACTCCGCTAGGGCTGCACGTGATCGCGACAAGTACAGGCAGTCGGTTCTGGAGAATCTGGGTTGGGAGATCTACCGGATCTGGTCAACCGACTGGTTTGAGAATGCTGAGGACGAAACCAGCAAGCTGGTAGCTCATTTAAAGAGCATAAGCACTCTTGATTAGGTAGCTAGCTCCGCACTTCTCAAGATGCGTTCCGGTCGAGCGCCGCAGCTGCAGATGGCATGAACCACGCGCTCGGTCATCGTTGCCAAGTCGAAGCGCCGGTTGAAGCGGTAATTGAAGGCACCCAGGTAGCGATCAGCGTACTTATCGAATTTCAGGGCATGGAAGGTGCCGCTGATGCTGGTTTTCAAGTTGCTGAGCACCGTGTTGATCCAGCGGAATTCCGGCAGTTCATTGGGATGACGTCCTTCCACGACCACAGCTTGATGGAGGCAACCGACTTCTGTCACGGCGCGGAAGCAGGAAAGCCCATCTGACATCACCTTACATCTTATCGCCAGTGAATCCTGTGCCCAGTCAGCGATGGCGGCAAACGAGAACGTGGCCACGGTGGCAAGCTTCACGTGCCTGGGGTGGCACGCATCATCGAGAGAGACGGCTGCCACGATCGGCACCTTGTTCTCTGATCCACGACCAGCTTGCCACCACAGCGTTCTCAGCCCAGGTAGGCATCATCCACCTGTACCTTTCCCCGCAGGACATAGGCCCCATCCCGCTCCTTCATCGCCTGCATGATCTTGTTGTGAACCAGCCATGCCGTGCGGTAGTTCACGCCGAGATGGCGCCTCAGCGCGAGTGAAGAGATGCCAGTCTTGGCCTGGCCCACCAGGTAGAAAGCGAGGAACCAGGTGGTCAGCGGCAACTTGGTCGCCTCCAGGATGGTTCCGGCCGTAAGGGTGGCCTGATGGCGGCAGCTCCGTCATTGATAGCGCTTGTGGCGCCTGCTATGGATCAGTCCGTGTACCTGTTCAGAGGGCGAGACGCCCAGGCACACCAATCCAACCTGGATCGTTGGCGATCGGGGCAGCGTGTTGGTCAGACGCCATCAGTGATCCGGTAGCAATGAGGGCATCACGCCACCGCGATGATGGGCAATCCAGGCCTGCTCCAGGACCTGCCAGATATCCCGGCCCTGTTGCCGCAAGGTGGTGGTGGCCGTGAGCAGTCGGCTGCGGCAGACGGCACCGTTTGCGGACTGGACGTCAAGGCTGTTTTTGCGCTGGTTGACCGACTGGCGCAGTGCTCTTTCGGCAGCGTTGTTGGTGGGTTCGATGCCGGGGTGATCCAGAAAAGTCCACAGGGCTCCTTGTGTTGCATGAGTTGCTGGCAGGTGCGCGCTGTCTGCGCTCTGAGCGATGACTCACTCCATGTGTCAACCGCTGACGCTGCGGTCGGTGCTCAGGTCAGGGCAGACAAGCAACTCGGCCCCGCAAGTGATGCCTGGCCGCTCATGCCACCTCAGGTGCCCAGCCCCGCTGGCGCGTCATGTCGTCAGTCCAGCCTTGGCAGCGGCAGGTGAGGTGCTCCCCATGGGCGAGCAGACCTTGGTGCAGCTGGCAGGTGAGCAAAGGGATGCAGCTCATTCCGGCGTGGTGGCGAAACCAACAGCACGTGAGGCAAACCTGGCGGCTGCGGCTGGAGGCCAGCACGTCTTGATCGAGATATGGCCAGTCCTCGACGGAGCTGGAGCGGGAGGGCACAAGGCTGGATAGAGGGATCGGCGCCATGACGACACATTAGTGCGAACACATGTACTAGCGCCTGTTGGTTCGACCGTCACCCTCCTGTGCCAGCTACCTCGGTGCCCGAGGCTCTCCTCAGGCCGCCAGGGGTGCGTCGGCATCGCTGCCGATCTCCAGCTCTTCCCATGCCCGCCGGTGGGCCGCGGTCTGCGCGCTGCTCCACGGATGAGAGGCCGGGTGGCGTCGCGCCACCAGCCGGGCCAGGTCCCGCCGGCTTCTGGGTTTGGTATTCAGGCCCAGGGCAGCCAGGGCTGTCCTGGACTCCGTTGACGGTCCCATGGCTGCCATGGATCAAGCGTGGGAAACGGGTGCTTGCGCCTGCTTCGACTGAAGCAAGCCGAGGACCTTGACGGATCCCCTGACTCGGCACCTTCACCCCCCAGCCAGGGTGACGTTCACGACCGCACCGCCCTGGACCTCGATCCGCTCGATCGCAGCCATCACCTGCCGGCGTACCGCGGCACTGGTATAAAGGTCAGGCCCGATGGTTGGCAGCAGATGCGCCAGCCGCTCAGCTGCTGCCTTGCGTCCTTGCTCCACTTCCACCGACTGCCGGACGGTGGCGGCAGAGGCAGCCAGTTTCGACTCCAGGGCGACCACGGCGGATCGCAGTTCAGGCAATCCAGTGGTGACGGCCAGTGCTCGGGTCTGCTCCAGCTGCGTGACCAGCGCTGGGTCAATCTCCGCCTCCTTCAGCGGAGCGCCACCGATCATCAACGCCGAAACCCGCTCAGCTTCCGCCACCAACAGCGGCATCAACTGTTCGGCGACGATTAGGTAGGCGGGTCCGCGCAACTACATAGGCGGGTCTCAAGACGCGACAACAGGGCTCCGATTCCGGTCTGGAGCGTTGTCATGCCCGCCCCTTTGTCGTTGCGGATCAAGGAGCGGTATATGGCCAAACGGGCCCAGGGCCTCAGCCAGCAGATCGCCGCTGATGGAGCCGGTATTTCGGTG